>NZ_JACJSW010000094.1:0-60148 GCF_014698375.1 Microcystis flos-aquae FACHB-1344
ACAATTCATGAATTGTCCCTACCAAGGGTTTCAGATTACGCATATTTAATTTTCGGAAATATCTATTCTCTATCATCTGGGATTATTGGCATATCTGTAATGATTTGATGGCAAGGAAAACAATTAATTCCACGGATTAGAGAAGAATTCCCTAATCTCAAACAACAGCCAGAACTTTTAGAATTGATAGAGACAATTTTGGTTTATAAGTTACCCCAAGTCAGTAGAAAGTAGATAGAAGCGATGTTTAGTTTAAGTGATTTAAAACAAACTAAAGTGTATCAGGAAGCTTTAGAAGAAGGTAGAGAGGAAGGTAGAGAGGAAGGCCGACAAGAAGGCGAATTAGCGGCAAAATTAGCCTCTATTCCTCGTTTATTGGCATTAGGATTAAACTTTGAACAGATAGCACAAGCTTTAGAATTAGATATCGAACAGGTTAGACAAGCAACTCAAAGGGAATAGGAAAGGTTCAAACTTTGACAAATTGATACAATTGCTGGTGGCTATCTTTTGCCGGTAGCCATCAAGTAAAAATCGGCAACCCTGAAAATCTCTCAAGTCTTCTGTAGCTAAAGAGAAATCAAAAGTACAAACCCAATAAGACAAAATTATTCCTAATCTGCCTTCTTCTAATTCGCTGACTGCCACTATTTGATTATCAGTATTTCTTAAAACAATTGTCCCATTTTTGTATATATCCGTAAATCCGCCAGTTGCTATACACGGACTACCGACTTGCCATTGATTATTAATTGGCATTACTTGTTTAAATATTGTCATAGATCCAGTGAGAGTATTAACTGGACTAGCTATTACTGCTTACTGCATGGCAACCAACAAAAATGTGGACAAAGCTTTAATCATATACAACTTCAAAACTAATACAAATATTCCACAACGCCTTATTGTATTTTTACTGAAAAATTTTTATAACATTTTTAAATTATGTACGTTATAACTATTAAGATTATTAAACCAATCTTAGTATTTGAGTATTAATTACTTACTTTTTTGTTGGTGTTATAATATTTTTAACTTTATTTAAATAAAAGTCATGCAAAAAATACAAGTGATTCCAAGAAAAGGTAGTTCCAATTAATCTTAATCCCTATTAGGGATTGAAACTTGGAGGCAAAAATCAGCGATACTGATATTGAGATCACGATGGTGAATCCAGAAGAGATAAAGGAGACAGAAAATGGCTAACGAAACCGTCACTTATTCCTTAGAAGCAGTTCTGACAAGGATTGAGGGGAAAATTGACTCTCTGGAAAAACGGATCGATGAGAGATTTGATCAGGTAGATAAGAGATTTGATAAGATAGAAGAACGGTTGACGAAAGTGGAAATAGGACAAGTCGAACTCAAAGGGGAGATTAAAGCCTTAGATGAGCGACTAACCACAGAAATTAAAGGGTTAACTGCAAGAGTCGCCTATCAGGAATTTACCAATCGGGGGATTCTCATCGCTCTGGTTGTGGCCATTTTAGGAGGGGCTGCTAAACTTTTTGGTTTTTTCCCCAATCCCTAAAAGCGATCGCCCTAAAATGCTGTAGAATTAGCTTGACAAAAGTGAGATGCTCCCCAAAGACTCTCTGGGAAATGCAGTTAAATAATTGGATGGCGACCTAAAAATATGAGTGAATTAACTATTCGTCCAGCTAAAATTAGTGGTGTCATCCCAGATTCGATCGCCGCCGAGGTGGGTTTTGAAATCGGGGATGCGCTCCTCTCTATCAATGGTAATCGTCCCCGGGACTTAATCGATTATCAATTTTTATGTGCCGATGAATTTTTAACCCTAGAAGTGCTTGATAGTCAGGGCAAAACTCACCGGATAGAAATCGAAAAAGATTATCATGAAGACTTAGGTTTAGAGTTTGAAACTGCCCTTTTTGATGGCTTAATTCAGTGCAATAATAAATGTCCTTTTTGCTTTATCGACCAACAACCAGAGGGCAAAAGAGAAACTTTATACTATAAAGATGATGACTATCGCTTAAGTTTTCTCTATGGCAGTTATTTAACCTTAACTAATCTCACCTCAAAAGAATGGCAGCGGATCGAAAAGATGCACATATCACCGCTTTTTGTATCCGTTCATGCCACGGAACCCGATCTGAGAATTCGTCTCTTAAAAAATCCCCGCGCTGGTCAAATTTTAGACCATTTAAAATGGCTACAAGCCAGACAATTACAAATTCATGCCCAAGTGGTAGTTTGTCCCAATATTAATGATGGAATTCATCTCGAAAGAACCCTGTTAGATCTGGTTTCTTTTCATCGGGGAGATATTCCCTGTGTGGAGTCGATTGCCGTAGTTCCCGTGGGATTAACCCGCTTTCGTCCCCAAGAAGATGAATTAATTCCCGTTAGCCAAGAAAAAGCGCGAGAAGTGATTGAACAAGTCCAAACTTTACAGAAAAAATTTCGTCAAGAATTTGGCAGTAATGTGGTGTGGTTAGCCGATGAATGGTTTTTAATTGCCCGAGTCGATTTACCACCTCAATCTCACTACGAAGACTATCCCCAAATCGGTAACGGAGTTGGATCGATTCGTCAATTTATTAGGGATTTTCAGAAGACAGCTAAGAAGTTATTGCCTGCTCAAATTACTCCCTCTAGACGGTTGGTATGGGTGGTGGGAAATGCGGTAGAAAAAGCTTTTCAACCCCTAGTTAAACAGTTAAATAAGGTGCAGGGTTTAACCGTGGAATTAGTGGCTTTAAATAGTGATTATTGGGGGCAGGAAATCACGGTTACGGGTTTATTAACCGGGCAAGATATTCTCAAAGGATTACAAGGTAAAAATCTTGGGGATGGGGTTTTATTACCCTCCCTCATGCTCAAGCATGGGGAATCGGTATTTTTAGATGATCTCACCCTAGAAACTGTTATTAATCAGTTAGGAGTCCCTATTTATCCAGTCCTGGGAGTGGAGGAATTAATTAAAACTTGTCTTACTCTCAATCCCTTGAACAAATCCTAATCTTGAGAATAGACAATTATCAGTAATCGGTGATCAGATTTGAGTTTTTAGTGAGCGGTATTAAGTAGAAAATTGCCGTTTTCTTGGCACTGATTACTGATTACTGATTACTGATTACTGATTACTGTCTTAGCCTAGCTCCACATTACCTGTCCCTTGAAACATCAGCCAAGAGAGGAAAAAATTAGCCACAAAAATCGCTAACAAAGAAGTTACCACAGCCGTGGTAGTAGATTGACCAACTCCTTTAGCACCGCCGGTGGTGGTTAAACCCCAACTGCAACCGATAATAGCAATTAAAACCCCAAAAATTAGGGACTTTAACATAGAACTAATTAAATCCCATGTTTCCAGAAAATTTTGGGCTGATTGTAAGAATAGGGAATAGGAAATACCGTAAAGACTATCGGAAATAAATAAACCACCGAGTAGCCCTGTGACTAAAGAGATAATAGTGAGCAGGGGTAACATTAAACTACAGGCAATCACCCGGGGAATGACCAAATAATCGATCGGATCGGTTTTTAAAATATATAAAGCGTCAATTTGTTCTGTTACTCGCATTGTACCAATTTCGGCGGCAAAAGCCGAGCCAACTCTCCCCGCCACCACCACCGCGGTTAAAACCGGGGCTAATTCTCTTGTTAAAGCCAAGGAAAGGACTCCCCCAACAAAACTACCCGCCCCAAAAAAAATAAATTCTCTGGCTACCTGAATAGTGAAAACCATACCCACAAAAGCAGCAGTAATTAGGGCAATTGTCAAGGATTCTGGCCCCACAATACTCATTTGTTCCAGAGTATTACGCCGGTGGATTTTGCCATTAAGAATATGTAAAAAAGTTTGTCCCGCTAACAAACCGGCAGCCCCCAAACGTTGAAACCATAAACTTAAACCACCGGCAGCATCACTTTTTCTTGGCATTTGTCGAGGGACTATCGCTAAAATCTAACTTATTATAGGCGAGAATTCCCTCTGATTATCCCTCGATTGTTAGGACTTGCTTTGATGCCACTCGATCGAGGGATAACAAACCATGGTTTTGCGCTGCTGGCAGGGGATAATAGAATTGTCTAGTAGTCGTCAGCTATCAACCCTGATTCTTTATCCATGCCAGATTTAGCGAAAATTATCCTGAGAAACCATAAAATTGATGCTGTTAAACGATTCCATCCTTGGATATTTTCCGGGGCGATTAAAGAGATGGAGGGAGAAGTCAAAGAGGGTGCTATCGTTGAGGTTTATAGCGATCGAGGCGAATATCTAGCCACTGGACTGTATAATCCTAGCAATATTGCCGTTAAAATTCTTTCTTTCCCAAAAGTCAGCGATATTGCTCAATTATTTCTCGAAAAATTCCAGAATGCCTATCAGCTGCGGCAACAAATCGGTTTAGTGGATAACCCGAAAACTAACTGTTATCGCTTAATTAACGCTGAAGGAGACGGTTTACCCAGTTTAATCGTCGATTGGTACAATGGCACGGCGGTTATTCAAGCTTATTCCCTAGCTTTATACCAACGTCTCGATCTGATTGTCGATTGTCTGAAAACTATCTACGCTGACAATTTACGGGCAGTTTACGATAAAAGTGCCGCAGTTTTGGCGAAAAGCGCCCATATCTCTGAGAATAAATACTTATTTGGTCAAAAAAACGGCAATGAGGTGTTAGAATCCGGCCATCGCTTTATTATTGATTGGGAAAAGGGACAAAAAACGGGATTTTTCCTCGATCAAAGGGAAAATAGAGCAATATTAGCCCAATATTGTCAGAATAAACGGGTTTTAAATACTTTTTCTTACTCTGGCGGCTTTTCCGTCTATGCTATGCAAGCGGGGGCTGCCCTAGTCCATTCCGTTGATAGTTCCCACGGTGCGATCGATCTTACCGAAAAAAATATCGCCCTGAATAATCTCGGTGAAGTTCCCCATCAATCCTACAGCGCCGATGTTTTTAACTTCCTGCGCGACTGTCAGGAGGATTACGATCTGATTGTCCTCGATCCCCCCGCTTTTGCCAAAAGTATCCAATCCCGTCATCAGGCGGTTATGGCTTATAAAAGATTAAATCACCAAGCTTTCCAGAAAATTCGCCCCCAAGGTATTATTTTCACCTTTTCCTGTTCCCAAGTGGTTAACGAAGAACATTTTCAGGGGGCTGTCATGGCTGCCGCCATTGAATCGGCTCGCCCAGTGCGAATTTTAGCACGTTTAAGCCAACCGGCGGACCATCCCACCAGTATCTATCACTCGGAAGGTTCCTACCTGAAAGGATTGGTTTTAGCGGTGGATTGATGGAAAATTAAACGATTACCATCCGGATCATAGATGTAGATTTCCGGACCGTGGGAAGCCTGGCTAATTTCTCCCCTAGCACCATAGCCGATTTCGCTCCAATGATCGAGGGCTTTTTCGAGACTCTCCACCTCGAAACAAATGCTCATGCCACTGCCCCTAGAATCGCTAAATTCGTCTCTGTGGGACTCTTTAGGGCAAAAAAGACCTAATTTAAGGTTAATCAGCCTAAATTCCGCATAAACGGCGGCAAGGTAGGGGTTTGGTTCCTGTTGCAACAGTTGACGATAAAACTGCACCGAGCGATCGAAATTACTCGTGCCTAGGGCAATAAAAGCCTCTCTGTAATTGAATGGACTATCGGGGGGGTTATTCATTGGGGTTGGGGATTAGGAGATGGGAGATTGCCCAAAAGATCTACTTCAGTGCGGTGAAGATGTCAAGTCCCTTGTACTGCCAATAGTAGTCGCGTCCATTGCCAGACTTTCTATCTCCCTCGGTATTAAGCTCTTTAAAATACCTATATCTGCAAGTCCCCTGGGGTTTCCATCCGATCGAGGATCACCCTGAGCGTTCATCCGATCGAGTGATTTTGGGGAAAAAGTGTTAAAAAAGATTGCTGTTTGTAAAGACAACTGTTACCGTGGGTTCAAGAGTGCGCTTTGAAGGAGGAAAAATCCCATGCACCCTAACCTATCCATCTATCCCTCGATTGCTTCGCTACTTATGTAGGGTATAGATGCACAAATCAAAGATTTCAGAAGCAAAACCAATAAATTCCCGTACTGTTGCTTAAAACAGGAGTTTGATCATGAAATTACAGGGAAAAACTGCCCTAGTCACGGGGGCATCCCGGGGTATTGGACGAGCGATCGCCTTAGAATTAGCCCGACAAGGTTTAAGCAGAATTGTGATTGTTGCCAGAGATCAAGAGCGATTAGAAAAACTAGCCAAAGAAATTGAGTCCCTAGGGGTCATTGCCACACCTTTAGCCCTAGATTTAACCGAAAATGACCTTGTTAGTCCTTCAATTATCCGCGTTTGGCAAGAATGCCGTGGCATCGATATCCTCGTTAACTGTGCCGGTATTGCCCATCAAACCCCCTTTCTGCGCTCGCAATTTTCGCAAGTGCAAGCAGAAATATCTTTAAATCTGATGGCCCTGTACACGGTTACTCGCTTAATTGCCCGCCGGATGGCAATTCGGGGACAGGGAACGATTGTCAATGTTTCCAGCATGATGGGTAAAATTGCCGCTCCTAGCTTCGCTACCTACTCGGCCACCAAATTTGCCATTTTGGGTTTTAGTCAAGCTCTCAGGTCGGAATTACGGGAACACAACATCAAAGTTGTCACCCTCTTACCCTCTTTAACCGATACGGATATGGTGCGAGAATTGCAGTTATTTCGATGGTTAAAACCGATGAGCGCCGAAGAAGTCGCCCAAACCCTAATTACCGGGTTAAATAGGGACAAAACGGAAATTGTCGTCGGTTGGCAAAGTCATCTAGCTCTTTGGTGTCAAAAATTGGCCCCGAAACTGCTCGAGAAAATTGTCGATTTAGCCTCTCCCTTACGCCAAAGCAAAGGAAAGCGAGGATGGCGAGAAGTGTTTAACTAGGGTTTAATTAAATCCATCAGGGTGAGCGTGGCTCACCCTAATCACCTTAACCAACAGGCAATTAAACGGCTGTCAGGGTTTTTTCTAGAAGTTGTCGGGGAGCTTGAACCAAACCACGACAGTGGATTTCCGCAGAATTATTGGGACTTTCAATCAGTTTAACTTTATCTAATTCGGCTCCTAATTGGCGGATCCGTTCCCCTAATAGTTGAGCGATATGTAAGGCAATATTTTCCGCGGTGGGAACCACTTCGGCAAAGTAGGGAATATCCTTATTTAAAAAAGTATGATCGAAGGGTTCTACTACCAATTCATCGATCGCTTTTTGTAAATCCCCTAGATCTACAATCATACCGGTGCGGGGATCGATTTCCCCCGCCACGGATACTTCTAGGTGATAATTATGGCCATGACCGTTTACCCTGGCGCATTTGCCGTAGATTTCCGAGTTTTGTTCCAGGGTTAATTGCGGTAAAGCCAAACGATGAGCGGCACTAAAATGGGTTTTGACGGTTAAAGTTGCTTCCATATCTTTTCCTTGATATTCTGCCCACAATTCGGGGTGTTCAAATAGTTGAATTTTGACTAATGGTAAATAGGGTGCTAATCTTTGCCAGATAACTCTGGCGATATTTTCTGTGGTGGGTAGGGTTTGCTGAAATTCCGGCCAGACTTGATTGAGATAGGAGTAGTCTAATTGACTGGTTATCTCTCGTTTAATTACCTGTTTTACGGTGGAGAGATTCTCCACCATGCCATAAAGATTGAGTTCTTTGTATAGGGAGACGTATAATTCGTAATTGTGACCATGACCGGGAAAACGGCTACCAAGACCAAAACGTCTTTGATTTTCGGCTTCGTCCCATTCTGGTAGATAATAGCGATGGCTGGCTGAAAACCGCGCTCGACGATTGATGATGCAATCCATAAATGTGGGCGATCGATGACTTTGTAAAGTTACGTTAAGAGTAACTTTTTCTAGCATAAACCAGTTTTGTCTCCTCCGGCTTGCGGACCGGAGAAAGTTATCCCTCAATTCCAGCAGGATGCGATCGCTGTGAGTCGATAGTGAGAAAATTTATCTTTGAGAAGGTGAAGGAATTACTTTTTTACCACTATGATAAACTGTCTCTATCCATAACTTTCTAGCTCCCTCAATTCTTCTTTAGGAGCAATCGAGATGGGATACTTTAGTGGGCAAAAAAGTAAATTCGTAGGTCGGGTTGAGGTCACGAAACCCGACAGAAACCCTCAGTTGTTGGGTTTCACTTCGTTCAACCCAACCTACGCAAAAAGATCTACCAAAATAAACCGTCTCTATCCAAATTCGCTCGCTTCTTCAATATTAATAATCACTTCTTCTAAAGTTTCACCCTGACTCATACATCCGGGTAAATCGGGAATTAATGCCGTGTATCCGCCTTCTTCTTCGGGATAAATTGAAATCGGATATTTAAGAGACAGAAAGTATTTTAATATTGGTTGTTCCATCAATAGGTCTAAATAGGTCTAACCGAGTCGCCAATTTGAGGGTTTTCAAAAGGTAACGTTTCGGATAATTCCCGTATTAGCAGTTTATTTAACAATTCAGTATCTATTAGTTCGGATATTGGCTTTTTATCGTTCTTAGAATTCGCTCCTACGGCTCTTTTTAAGAATTTTCCTATCAAATCGGACGGGGTTTCTTGTTCTTTAAGCAATAACTGCAGCAATCTAGATCCTTTATTATTGGTTCTATCCGATTGTAAAATCGATATTTTTTCTTGAACAAAAGTAATTGTCCCCGTCCCTCTCACTAAGTCAAGATAGCCTAAAGACTCACCAGTCTGAGGATCTTTTATTTCCTCTTCACTTGTATTGTAAACTAACATTCTTTGACCTTCTCGAATTCCACTAATTTCACCTCTATTGATCACTAATTTATAGTCGTCAATAACTTTGACAACTTTGGCGGGAAAGGTTCCTTTAGGAGATAAAATGGGTTTTTCGGCTACATTTTCCATATTTTCCTCTATGGTGAACTATGTTTTCTAAGAACGCCAGGTCTGACTCTGGTTTCTTGAATAATTTTTAAATCGTTACTCGCCAATCGATCTAGAATTGCCTGATAGATTGTTTGAGGTTTGTCAATGATCGCGTGTATCTTGCCGTCCTTTGGATTAATATATTCAACAAAACCCTCTCCTATTAATCTTTCAAACCCATCTTCATCGGTATAATAAAAAGAGACAAGTAACTCGATCGTAAACAGACTAGAGGAATCAAGAAGGCATAAAATATTATTATTTCCTTGCTTTTGAGATCTCAAAATCTTGGGAGTAATTCCCTGTTTAATAATATTTTCTAAATTTTGGTTTACCTCCTGAAGTTGCTTAACTTCTGCCTCTAATTTTCGGTTCTGTCTAAGAAGCGTGTTAACAGCGCTTAACAAAGTAGCGATTAACAGCAAGGTGAAGAAACTGACAATAATTACTAGGTCTAAAGGAATAGAAGTATTGAAGGAATAACGAATTAAAGCAATACCTCCTAAAAATCCAAGAAGGCCGAGTAAAACCCCTTGAATTTCGTTAAAACTGGACCAAATTAACCCCCAAAAGTTATTTTTCATGTTTGTTCAAAACTCAAGAGACCGGTAATTAGCCAGTCTCTCAAGTCTTATCTATCTATTCTACTCGATTCCTTCGATGCGATCCTCCACTTCTTGATAAAGTTCCTGTAAGCGGTCTAAATTCTCTTGAGAAGTTTCCCAGTAACCGCGACCATTAACTTCTAGCAGGGTTCCCACCATCTTGCGGAAAGAATTAGGATTGAGATTCATCAGACGCTGACACATTTCCTCATCTTGAATAAAGGTGGTGTTGACATCTTCATAAACCCAATTATCCACCGCGTCAGCAGTTGCAGACCAACCCATGGTATTAACCAAACGCTTCGATAATTCTCGGACTCCTTCGTAACCGTGACTTAACATTCCCTCGTACCATTTGGGATTGAGTAACTTGGTGCGGGTGTCCAAGCGCACGGTTTCCGATAAAGTACGCACTTGAGCGTTAGCGGTGGTAGTATCGGCAATATAGGCCGCTGGTTTTTTGCCATCATCGCGTAAACTAGCGACAACTTTGGTGGGATCCGAGTCGAAATAGTGGGAAACATCGGTTAAACTAATCTCGCTAGAATCCAAGTTTTGGAAAGTTGCCTCCGCAGTTTTTAAAGATGCTTCAAACAACTGACGATTATCGGCCATCATCCCCGGATTATCCGAGTCGAAAGCAAAACCCTTGCGGTTGAGATACATATTCTGTAACTCTTTTTCATCTTCCCAACTGCTATTTTCCACCGCGAGATTGATGTTAGAAGAATAGGAACCGGAAGCATTAGAAAAGATGCGGGTGGCTGCCTGTCGAACCGTTAAACCCATTTCTTTTGCTTGTTCAATAGCGTGTTTACGGACATAATTCATCTCCATCGGTTCGTTTGCTTCCGCGGCCATTTTTACCCCTTGGTCAAGCAAATTCATCTGATTGATAAATAAATCCCGGAAGACACCAGAACAGTTGACCACCACATCAATGCGCGGTCTTCCTAATTCCTCTAGGGGAATCAATTCCAATTTATTCACCCGTCCCAAAGCATCGGGAACAGGACGAACCCCCACCATCCAGAGAATTTGTGCTAGGGATTCCCCATAAGTTTTGATATTATCAGTTCCCCAGAGAACACAAGCGATGGTTTCAGGATATTTACCGCCATTATCCAGTTTTTGCCGCTCTAACAGACGATCCACCACGATTTTAGCCGATTTTACCGCCGCTAGGGTCGGGATAGACTGGGGGTCTAAAGCATGGATATTTTTACCCGTTGGTAAAACTCCGGGGTTACGGATGGGGTCGCCACCAGGACCGGGAAGAACGTATTCTCCTTCTAATGCTTTTAATAGGGCCCCTAATTCATTATCGGCACAGACCTGTTCTAAACAGAATTCTAGGTATTCAAACAGGGGTTTTAACGCGACCGGATCGACTTTTGGATAACCCATCGACCGTAAAGTTTCGATCCAAGGCGATTTCTTGCCTATATTCAAGAAATTCAGCTTAGAAAGCATCGATACCCGACCTTCTGCGTCGGTTTGGGACTCGACTAAAGTTGCGACGGCAGCGCGAGTCGCGAGGGTGATGTTTTGCAGTAATTCCACATCCTCTAACACACCTCGATCGCTATTGCGATAAACTTCCTCTAGATCCCGGCCGATGCTGTTAGCAATAATCCGGGGTAAGGAAAGTAAATCGTCCTCTTCCCGGTCTAAACTGGCAATATTGACCAAAGTTGCCACCGCTTCCAGCGCCGAGGGGGGTTTCCCAATAACATGAAGTCCGCAGGGAAGTAAACGCGATTCAATTTCCATCAGTTTACGATAGACGGAACCGACGATATTATCCCGTTCCTCTTGACTGAGATGGGCGGTATCAACATCAGGTAAACTTATATCTTTGTCGAGATTGACCAATAAACATTTATCGACAATGGTATTGACAATTTGCACCCCACGCCCACTATCTTTCAGGGTTTGGTAGGAACCGATCAACTCGCTTAGTTCTTTTAACCCTTTGTAGAGTCCGGCATTTTCTGCGGGGGGAGTGAGATAGGAGATGGTTTCCGCATAACTACGACGTTTAGCGATCGTCGCTTCGCTGGGGTTATTAGCGGCATAATAGTAGAGATTGGGAATCATCCCGATGAGGTTATCGGGGTAGCATTCCCCAGACATTCCCATCTGTTTCCCCGGCATAAATTCTAGGGATCCGTGGGTGCCAAAATGGAGAACCGCGTCTGCTTTCCAGACTTGATTGAGATAGGTGTAGTAGGCTGCAAAACCGTGGTGGGGACTAGCAGAACGAGAAAATAGCAGACGCATGGGATCCCCTTCATAACCGAAGGTGGGTTGAACCCCAATAAAGACGTTACCGAATTCTTTGCCGTAGATTAACAGATTTTGTCCATCACTGTTGAGGTGTCCCGGTGGTGGTCCCCAATTTTCCTCTAAACGGACGGAATAGGGGGTTAAACGTTCGTATTCAGGTACGGACATCCGATAGGCGATATTTAGCTCCGGACTATGGTACTGTGCGGTGGCATCATGGATTACCGCTTCCATCAGTTCTCGGGGAGATGCGGGTAAGTCCTGCAAGTCATAACCATTATTTTGTAACGCTTGCATCACCTCGTAGATAGAACCGAACACATCTAGATAGGCTGCGGTTCCCACATTCCCTTTATCGGGGGGGAAACTAAAGACAGTGATGGCGACCTTTTTATTCAGTTTCGGTTTCTTTCTTAGGTTAGCCCATTTTAGCGCCCGTTGAGCGATCGCTTCCACCCGATCCTGTAAGGCGATCGCTTTACCCGTGGCCCCATCCCGGCCCGATAATATAATAGGTTCGATCGCACCGTCTAATTCCGGAATAGCAATCTGTAGCGCCACTTGAATCGGGTGTAAACCTAAATCGCTTTCTTCCCATTCCTGAGTGGTTTGGAAAACTAGCGGTAACGCGCACATATAGGGACGATTGAGACGTTTTAAAGATTCTATCGCTTTCGGATGATCTTGTCGTGCTGGACCTCCCACTAAAGCAAATCCTGTCAGGGAAATTACCGTATCAACGATAGCAACCGCTTCCACTCCTTTTAAGCTTTTATCCCAGAAGTATTCTTCTACGGGTTTGGAAAAGTCTAATCCCCCAGCAAAAACGGGAAGGACTCGCGCACCCATAGACTCGAATTCCTGCACGAGAGCGACATAATGAGCGTCATCACCAGTAACGAGGTGAGTTCTCTGTAAAATTAAGCCAACACAGGGAGCCAAGGGGTCTTTGAGGTCATCGGCAATATCACTGCGGTTATTGTACCAAGCGAAGTATTCCTTGACGTCCTCGAACATTTTCATGGATAAAGGATGCCAGATACCCAGATCCGGATAAACTACCGGTTCTTTGTAAACTACACTGTCATCCTTGTTATCGAAGACGTACTTATCGGCCAACATTAACAGGAAGTTCTCTAAATTTTCTGCGGAACCTCCTAGCCAATACTGGAAACTTAACATAAAGTTGCGTGCGTCCTGAGCTTTTTCCATGGGGAGGTATTTCAGGACTTGCGGTAAGGTTCGCAATAACTTTAACATCGCATCTTGGAAACCAGCGCCAGAGTTTTCCCTGCGCTTTTTCATAAAATTAGCGATGACACTCTTAGACTGTCCCAATTGTGCCATAGAAAAGCTGCCTAACTTATTTAAGCGCATTACCTGGGGCATAGAGGGAAAGACAATCGCCGCGTCTAATTGATCCCGATGGGGACTGACAGCGGCCACGACTTTATCGGCTAAATCTTCGATAAAGATGAGAGATGCAATGAAAATATTAGCTTTGGCTACATCCTCCTGAAAATTGCGATAATTTTCCCCATCGCGCAGTTCTTCGATTAAATAACCACTAATTTCGATCGCTAGTTTTGGGTTGTTAGAGTTGATTTCCCTGACGGCACTACTCAGCGCACTTTGGTACTGAGGTTCTAGCACGACATAGACCACCTTGACCAGCGATCGACCATTCAACGCGTCGGGAACTATGTGACGAATGGTGGACTTGACGTGAGTGAACATATATGATGGTTCTCCTTAGGATTGCTGAGTCTGGTATGAAGTGATTTTCGTCATCAGATGACGATCGCCCTTTGTTTAAGGTGTTTAGATATATGTTTCTGTTTTGTATCAGAAAATGTCACCCTAATGAGCATTTACTCTGGGTTTTGACACAATTCGATAAATATATTGCCATATTTTGTAACAGATGGTAAAGAGCTTTCTGAGTAACTGCTCAGGAGTTTCTTTACAAAAATTAATATTTAATCTATTGACTTTTAATTACAAAAATGTTAAAAGTTAGCACCTCAGACGAGATGTCCCTGTTCAAAGATGATCAGGGTTAGGATTCGAGATCATCTCATAGAGAGCTGCAAGTGCTATAACTCGATCAAGATCAGCTTTTTGTCCTTGTCCTAGACCTCTGGTAAAAATCAAAAATTGTTGTTAGGGTTAGGAGTTAGTCCCGATGAAAAAATTTTTACCACCAGAGATGAAAGAGGTTTCCTTCCCTACACCCTACACCCACTTTCAAGTCAGTAGCCGGTAAGCTGTACTGGATTTAAACTGAGTAGGGGAAATTTTAGTACAAATGCTCGAACTGGCAACTCCGGCGCTCCAGTGCAGTCTTAAGGAGTAATTTAGACAGTCAACAGCTTAATTATAGTGAGGAAATCAGGCAATAGTTTCAGAAAATTTGGCAAGTTTAGGTTGAAAAATCAACAACAAGGAAGTAAAGTTCTTAAAGTTTCGTTATGGTGGTAGAATTGGTTTATGGCTAAAAAGTTTTTATTTGATTCGATACGTCTATGACCGAGTTATTTGCTAGTGCAGCGGGACGACATTTGCAAGATGCCAAAATTTTGCTGTCTAAAAAACGTTGGGACAATGCCATTTACCTAGCTGGTTATGTGGTAGAATGCGCTTTTAAGCTTTTAGTAGAACAGTATTTTAAAAATGATCAAAAAGCCGCTAAAAAATTCGGACATGATCTCAAGGAATTAGAAGGTAAAGCGAGGGAAAGATTAGGAATTCTCTATCCTCGTTTAGAGCAACAGTTACCAGTTTCTCGCATCCGGGGAACTGTCTTAGGGCAAAATCACCCAGAAAGAAGATATTATCAATCTGGATATGGGACTGAAGATCAGGCTAACTCGGCCGTTGAATGTGCTGAAGAAATTTATCGAGATATTATTCCCAGATTAGTGCTAAACGGTTATATTTCTAGTAAGGATATTTAAGATTCTGATGATTAGTTTTAGTGAAACTTTTACTAGGGTAAGGGACTGCTTTCTGGATTCCAGTCTTGGTTCTCTTGTAGCCAAACTAGAATCCGTGACTATTATTCGTGATGTTGAGGGAAAAATTCGCTTATTTCTAGAGTTAAAACAGGAAAACAAGATAGAATCAAACGAAGAAAATCATCTATCTACACTCCTGTCTGAAAAACTTGAGTATTACTATGGCCATGATATTTGGTGGCAAAAAGGAGAAGGAGATGCTTATAAAGCCCTGATTGATCTTATCATAGCTGAAAGAGTTCAGACACCTTGGTTCGATGAATCGGCAAGCTTGAAATGGTATATTCTAGAACGTCATCTGGCTAAACAAGCATGGACAGAGAATAAAATTGGGCAGCAATTGCCTTGGGATTTTGAAAAAGTTGAAAAAGGATATAAACCAGCTATTGTCTCCTTTTTTTCCTTCAAAGGAGGAGTTGGTCGCACCACTACTATGGCCGCTACTGCCTTAACTTTAGCGCGGAATGGTCATCGAGTCGCTATAGTTGATCTTGATTTAGAAGCTCCCGGTCTGGCCACAATTTTTTCTGAGGATTTTGCCGATAATTCTGGTGTCATGGACTATTTGCTAGAAAAGAAAGTTCAAAAAGACAAATGGAAACTGAGTTTAAAAACTATTACTGACTTGTATTTGTTAGGAGATGAAGGTGAAATATTAAAATTGCTACCAGCAGGAAATGTGGATCAAGATTATTTAGAAAAATTGGCTCGTTTAGATTTTCAAAATCTTGTCAATGGTCAACTACAAGGCATTTTAAAACAAATGCTAGAAGAAATAGAAAGGTTAAACGGACCACTGGATTTTATTCTCATGGATGCAAGAGCAGGTTTTCATGATATTGGTGGTTTAGCTATTACTTATTTTTCCCATGCAGTGGTTATTTTTGGTACGGAATCTCGACAAAGTTGGGCAGGATTAACCCAAGTTATCCAACATTTAGCCCTATCTAACCCTGAGGATCCTTTACCATTAATTTTAGTTCATGCTCTCGCTCCATCTTTAGGAACAGTTGGCCGAGAAATAGAGTTACGAAAGTTTCGAGAAACCGCCTATACAATTTTCCAAGAAAAGTATGATAATTATACTGGTGAATCATTTGTCCCGATAGTTGTCCCTTACGATAATAGTCTGCGGGGGGATATTGCCCTCTTGACTCGTGACTCAACTCCAGAAGAAAAAGAGAGATTAGCAAATCTCGTGAAAGTTATGACCGATTCTCCTTATCAAACTATTGCTGAAAAGCTTTGTCAATTATTTGGACGTGATGTGATTATAAACAATCGGTAAAAAATTATGGCTGAATTCGATAAAAAAAAGTTACTGGAATTAATGAGAGAAATTGCTCCCGGAAAAGCAGCAGCCGAACAGGAAAGTGATAATGAAGAAGTATTTCTCAAAAATTTCTTGCCTGTGGTTGATTATAAACGGGCATTGGAACCAAGCATTTTATTAATTCAAGGTGGTCGGGGTGTGGGTAAAACAGAATTATTTCGTTTACTAGCCATTCCCTCTGGACGAGAAGCTTTAGTTAATAGTTTAAATATTCGAGGTCTTGCTCCTTTAAATCAGACCAGATGGATGGCAGGATTTGGTCGCACTCTCAAAACTGAAAAACGATTTCCGATACCAGAAATTATAGAAGAAGAAATGCAAAACGCTACTAATCTTGAATGGCGTAGTTTCTGGTTAGGATTGATTTTAGGTGTCATTTTACAGGAAAAAGAATCTGATATTGCCAGCATTATAGGTCAAGAATTAGATTCAAATATTACTACTATTCTTCAAAATAGGTTATCGCTTTTATCAGAATGGAGAATTTTAGTTAAAGATAATTTTGAACATCTAAATTATGTTCTTGACAAATTAGACGAACGATTAATTACTTCTGACCACTGGCTATTTATTACTTATGATGAATTAGATCGGTTATTGACTACTTATAATGCTCTAGCTAATCCGATTAGAGAATTATTAGCTTTTTGGCTCGATCGCTCTCGTCGTTGGGAGAGAATTCGACCAAAAATATTTCTTCGTACCGACCTATTTAGAGAGGAATTTTTGGGATTTCCTGATGCTTCTAAATTACAATCCCATCGGCTAGAATGGCGACCTTCTTGGCTCTATCAACTCTGGATTAAACGGTTAGCTAATTCGGCTCAAGAAATGAGAGACTATTTACAGATTATCCCTAATTTAATTTATGAAAGCTCAACCCAACTAGGATGGAATGTTAGAAGTGATGAACAATTATTTCAAGAATTAATCGAAATAATGATCGGTAAATATATGGGAGCTAGTCCTAAAAAAGGCATTACCTACCGATGGATACCTAATCATCTTCAGGATACTGGGGGTAGAATTGCTCCTCGCTCTTTTCTAAAATTATTCGACAAAGCGGCAGCCAAAAGATTAGAACATTTTGAAAGTTTTGAACAACTGACTGAGCTATACCTTCTACAACCCTCTGATCTCCAGAGTGCTTTAATGGATACTTCAGAGGATAGAATTAAAGAATTAGCACAGGAAGAATATCCTTGGTTAGAATCTCTAAAAACTAAGTTAAAAGGGTTAGAAGCTCCTATATTAAAAGAAACTTTTTTAGAGGCTGTGCGCTCAACTCACTGGAGTACTGAAAAACAACCTCCTGTTAAGGAACCTGAAGAAATTATGCAATATCTAATACAATTGGGTGTGGTGGAAAGTCTCCTCGATGGTCGAATTAATATACCTGAAATTTATCTATATGGGTTTCAAGTTAAACGTCGTGGTGGGGTTAAACGTCCTCAATAACTTGAGGATATCGACAATAATTTTATGTAGAATAAATAGTAAAATACATGAAGCAATAATAACTAACATTGGCAGATTTTAACAGTTGATAACTCCGATAGTTAATGTGTATTAGTCGGTGATAAACCCTATTATTTTCAGTAATCGATCAACAATGTTTTTTAATTGGATAACTTTACCCTATTTATTAATTAATCCTGTTTTAATTCCCTTGAGTATAGCTCGATCGGAAACTATTCTTGCTCAAGAAGTAAGCGATCCTAATTATCAAAAACTGGTGCAGTACGCCCAAAATCAACAACTTGATCGCCTAGCCATGGCTGATATAATCCAGAATATCGCCACTCAATTTTTAGGAGCAAAATATCAAGCAGGATTACTCGATCGCTCTCCTACAGAAAAATTATTTATCTCTTTAAAAGAGTTTGATTGTGTCCTCTTTGTGGAAACAGTTCTCGCTTTGAGTCACAATTTTGCTTTAAAAAATTATCAGTATTCTGCTTTTAGTCAGCAGGTTTTAAATCAGCGTTATCGCCACGGTATTCTCGACGGTTATTGTAGTCGCCTGCATTACTTTTCCGATTGGATTAATGACAACCAAAAACGAGGCAATCTAGAAAATATTACTCACAAATTAGGAGGAATTACTCTTGACAAAAAGCTCAACTTTATCAGCAAAAACCGCCATCTATATCCCCAGTTAAAAACTCAAAGTAATTACGATTGTATTCAACAGTTAGAACGGCAATTAGAAAGTGTATCCTTAACCTATATTCCCACCGCTAAGATTAAAGATATTTATCCACAACTGCAAGCTGGCGATATTATCGGTGTCGTGACTAATATCCCTGGTTTAGATACCACCCATACCGGTCTAGTTTATCGCTTTCCCGATGGCAAAATTGGCTTAATTCATGCCTCTCCTGCTGGTCAAGTTACCATTGCTAAAGACCTAGAAAAATATATCACTAAAGTGGACAAAGCCATCGGTATTTTTGTCGTTCGTTCCCTTGATCCAAGAAATAGGTAGATAGGGAGCGAGGGCAGCAGAAAAAAAATTCTGGTTCCACCCTATTGTTCATCTCAATTTAGGTGTTCAATGTCGGTAATAATCGGTAAAATCACCGTGATCTTTGTGCCTTTTCCTTCCTCACTTTCCAGGTAAATTTGTCCTTTGTGCGCTTCCACACAGCGTCCGACAATGGCTAATCCTAATCCCGTTCCTTGAATATTATCGACATTGCTACCGCGATAAAAAGGTTTAAATAAATTTCCTTTATCTTTGCTGGGAATACCAATTCCTCGATCGATAATTTTAAAGACTACCTGCTCGGATTCGACAATAATCTTAAATTCTACGGGGTTTCCTTGTGGTGAATATTTGAGAGCATTTCCCAGTAAATTTGTCAAGATATGTTTAATTAAATTTATATCCCAAAGTCCTCTTTCTAAGCTGCCCTCAATTTGGAAAATAATTGCTAATTGCGGCTCCGGCTTAACCGTAAAAGATTCTACCAATTTCTGACAATAATCCAGCAAATCCACCGGATCAAATTGACAGTATAATCTCCCGGAATCGGCCCGGCCAATTAATAACACTTCTGTGAGCAATTGATCCATGTCTTTAATGGCCGATCGAATCATGCGAAAATAGCTAACTTGCTGATCTTTTGTCAACCGATCGCGACTTTCTTCTAATAATCCAGCCGAGAGTAAAATTTTATTTAAAGGATTGCGAAAATCGTGGGATAACATGGAAACAAATTCAGTTTTTAACTGATTTAATTCCTGAGCTTTTTCCAGTTGATTAGTGCGTTCAATCACGCTCACTTTTAAAGCTTCGTTCGATTCTCGTAAAGCTTCCTCCATCTGTTTTCGCTCGATCGCATAACATAGCGATCGAGTTAAAATTTCTAAACTTACTTCTCTTTTAATTAAATAATCCTGCGCTCCTTGACGCAGTGCTTGCAAGGCCAAATTATCATCATTAGTATTAGTTAAAACCACGATTGGCAATTTCGGAGCCGTAATTAAAAGGGGAGCTAAGGATTGCAAACCCTGACTATCTGGTAAAGTTAGATCTAATAAAATTATATCAAAATCTGTTTGTTGTAACAAAGAAATAGCCTCGGATAATCTTGACACATTAACCAGATGAAATTCTTTTTTTTCATTACCCTTAAGAATTTCCTTTAATAATCGAGCTTCGGCTAAATTATCCTCGATTAAAAGAACTTTTATATCCTGCGAGAGTCCCATTTTTTAATCAAGAGTTAAAGAGATTTGGGAAGTTAGGGATTTGGGAGGATTTTTCAGTGTTGCCAAAGGCACGGCGTAGCCGTCCAGTAAACAGTAAACAGTGAAAAGAAAGCTCCGAACTTGCCACTTGATACTATTAACTGAAAACTCAAACCTGATAACTGATAATGATTCACTCCCCGGGTAAAGTAGCGGTTTCTAACCAAAAAGCCTCGATATTTTTGACAATTTTGAACAAATCGTTGAGATTGCGCGACTTGGTTATATAACAATTAACGTGCAGTTCATAGCTATAAAAAATATCCTCCTCGTTGCGAGAAGTGGTTAAAACCACCACAGGAATTCTTTTTAAACTGGGATCGTTTTTGATTTCCGCTAACACCTCCCGTCCGTCTTTTCTGGGTAAATTCAGATCGAGAAGAATCAGATTAGGACGGGGAGAATCGATATACTCCCCTTCTCGACGCAGATAATCCATGGCGTTGACACCATCCCTAACGATAACTAATTCGTGCGGGACGGTGCTAGTTTTTAATGCCTCTTGGATGAGGCGAATATCAGCTTTGCTGTCCTCCACTAATAAGATAATTTTGTGTGGCACGTCCTCGCCAGCGCTCACGCTCGTCACCTCCTAGGGGAATTGTAAAATAGAAAACCGCTCCTTTACCTAATTGGGATTCTACCCAAATTCGTCCGCGATGACACTCGATAATTTTCTTACAAATCGCCAAACCCATACCTGTGCCGGGGTACTCGTCGCGGGTGTGTAGTCGTTGGAAAATCACGAAAATGCGTTCGGAAAATCGGGGATCGATACCAATTCCATTATCGGTGACAGAGAACAGCCATTCCTCCTCTTGACGTTGGGCAGCAATATGAATAGTGGGGGTTGCTTTTCCCCGGAATTTAATGGCATTACCGATGAGATTTTGGAACAATTGCATTAACTGGGTTTTATCTGCCATGACAATTGGCAAGGGATCAACGGTGATTATAGCTTGACTTTCTTGAATTCTCCCTTTCAGGTTAGCGAGAGCTTTTTCCAGTGCCAGATTAGCATCGATGGTATTAAACTCTACCGCCTGCATATCCACTTTTGAGTAAGCCAGCACATCATCTATTAATGTTTGCATCAAACTGACACCTTCGACGGCAAAAGTAATAAATTCTTTAGCATCTTCGTCCAGTTCTTCGGTGTAGCGCATTTCTAGCAACTGCACATAGTTGGCGACTTGATTGAGGGGTTCCTGTAAATCGTGGGAAGCGACGTAGGCGAATTTTTTTAATTCGGCGTTTGATAGTTCCAAATCCCGCGCTAAACGCGCCAATTCATCGGCTTGTTTTAAGATGATATTGACGATCGCTTTTCGTAATTCTAGTGCCGCGTTGATTTCTACTGCTTTCCAGGGTAAAGATTTGAGACGAACAGTTTCTTTCCAGAGGGAGAAAGATTTACGCGGACAGAGACGAATATCACCATCTATGGCAGTCGTTTCGATCGCTTTAGCAGGATCACCACCCCAGTTCACGGTTTGAATTACTTCCGGACGAAACCAGAGGAGATAATTACGTTTAGAAATGGGAATTGCTAGTAAACCACTGGCAATGTCTTTAAACTTACCCGCATCGGCATAAATTCGCGGTAAGGAATTGGTATAGTAAACATCTTCATGGACGTTTTTTTCTAGCCAAGTAATCAGATAATTTAGTTCTTCTTCGCTCGGTGTTACTCCAATTAAGGTATAATTGCCGCCTAAACAAATAGCGGCTCCCGTGGCTTTAGTTAGATCAAGAAGATTCGGTTTATGGGCAATTAATCCATCAATAAAGTTATTAGCTTCAGCCATATAATCGATTAATTGCGATTGCACAAAGTTTAATTTTACTCGATAGTCATAATCCTCGGTTTCTTCCCGTGCCGATATTTCCGAAAAAATTACCCTTCCTAAGAACTCACAGGCTTTACGGAGTTCGTAGGGTACATATTTAGGGGTGCGGTGATGACAGGCAATAATACCCCAGAGACGTTTATTTTCAATCAGAGAAATCGTTAGAGATGCTCCCACTCCCATGTTATGCAGGTATTCTAAATGACAGGGAGAAGCACTTCTAAGACTGGACAGGGTTAAATTTAAGGGTTGTTGGGTTTCGGGATGAAGACTAGGCACTAGATCGACGGGTTCAGAGGTAGCATCGGGAATCTGTCGAATCCAATTAGCACTTAATAAATTTCGTGCCGGGAGAGGGATATCGGAAGCGGGATAACGTAAACCGAGATAGGGTTCTAGTTGCTCTATTTTGTCTTCTGCTATCACATCACCGTTATCTTCTTCGTCGAATTTGTATAACATAACTCGATCGAATCCTGTCATTTTTCTGACTTCTTTAACGATGATATTACAGAAATCTTTCAGGCTACGGGTAGCTTCAAGTTTATCGATCGAAGTTTTGGCTAGGTGATAGAAACTCAGGAAAGGAATGTTTTCATAGGAAATAGCTGGTTCTAACTCTAAAATCAGCATTTGTTCGGCGTTGCGGTGAAAAATAGCATCAAAGACGGCAAAATCATCCCCTTTAACCCGCGCCCAAATTTTGGAGGGATTGATAGCATCAAAATCGTTATTTTCTATGGCTGATTTTAGAGGATCGATCTGAAAGGGATCGAAGATTTCCTCTAGGGTTTTACCGATAATTTCCCCCGGAGAAATACCCAATAAACTGCGGCTATTACTGCTAGTTTGGCTGACTTTTAGCTCCGGTTCGCTGAGAACTAAAAGCACCCCGTGCGGTTGAATTCGGTTATAGAGATGGATCGGTTCCCGTTCGAGCGAAGTTGGGTTAATTGTCTCGGTTATAACTTCCATGTGTATTGCCCCCAGAGGATTTTTGCCAAGTTGAAAACTCTTTGTTTATTAAAACTATTTCTTCTCACTTTCAGGGGGCGATCGAGAATAAATTTACTTCTCTTAATCCCAGGCCATCAAAAGTAATAAAACTTTAATTAATCAGTTATCTATCGATCGAGCAGTTCTGTTCAGTTCCCTTTATTATAATCAGTTTTTCTCTGAGAATCTAGGGTAATTTGTTAAGAATTAAGATTTAATGTTACAAGGGACGGATAATTCTTAATAAAAATATACAGTAGGGTGTGTTAGCGAAGTGTAACACACCAAAATCTAAGATTTAAATATGATAGCAACCCTTTTTTGTTAATTACCTGGAGGTAAAATTTTGAACATTTCTGCAAGCTTATCCATATTTACAAGGAGACTAATTGGCGGATTAATCTTTTGTGCTTTTTCTGGAACTATTTTTGTGAAAAATTCCCATAACTTTTGGGATATATTGTTCTTGGTTTCCTTATCTTCACCTTCGACTTCATTAATTCCCACCTCGGTGAGGGTAGCCAAAATTTCCTTGCGAAGACCATTATAGCCAACGATGTAAAATTTGTTAAGAGCTTCTAGGACTTCATTTAATTTAATCAGCAAAAATTGTTTATACTTTGCACGGCTACAACTTGCATTTTTTACTCAAGGACAATAATATAGTTTAAGAGTCATAATTTAGTTTTTGGTGCGTTACTACTGGATTGTTTCAGCAGTTAAGTTAAGTAGGGTGCGTTAGGCAATCCCTTGTTTTTAGGGAAAAAATCAAGAGCTAAATATTGCCGTAACGCACCACAAAGAAAGGTTTTTGGTGCGTTACGCTACGCTAACGCACCCTACTGGACTGACTGTGATTATACAATTGATAAGAAAGAACAAATTAAAGAGATAAATTAGTAAACTTGATCGTGTTTTCTAATATCGACTATAACAATTAAAGTTTCTCCTGAATCAGTATCTTTACGAAAAGTAAAAATAATACGGCAATCATAACTAACAGAACATGACCAATAACCTTCTAATCTACCTGTCAGCTTATGAGATTTTAAAGAAGGAGTGAAGGGGTTATCCGCTAACAAATGTAGAACCTCTGATACCTTGCTTTGTAGTTGAGGATTTTTGCTGATTAAGCGTTGAAAAGCTCTTTTAAAGCTTTTGTCAGCAACTAATTTCATTCTTCTTCATCCTCTAACAAATAAGCCATTATCTCTTCAGCACTGCCTTTTTTTGCTGTTCCCATTGCTAAAGATTTTAAGGTTTCTTCGCCATTTTTAGCCATCTCCTCCCGGCGTTTCTCAATGCGTCTTTTACGAATTAGCTCAAACAAATAATCTTGGTCTTCAATGGATAGACTCTCTACCGATTCGATAATATCTTGAAAAAATGCGATACTCATTACAGTTTCCTCCTGTTAGTTAACTTTTTTCCTGATATGCTAAGTAGCTGGTTATAATTAAATTAAAAATGGATTTTAGGTTCGATCCCCCCTGCCCCCCTTGATAAGGGGGGTGCCGATAGGCGGGGGGATCCCCCCTGCCCCCCTTAATAAGGGGGGTGTCTGACAACTTTTAACGCCTACCTACTTATCACAATAGATTTAAGTAGGGTGCGTCAGACAATCCCTTGTTTTTAGGGAAAAAATCAAGAGCTAAATATTGCCGTAACGCACCACAAAGAAAAGTGTTTGGTTACTTTTATAAGCCGCTATGACGGAGGAGAGGCTCGGTACTAGGTTCGCGACCGCGGAAAGCTTTAAAAACATTCATAGGATGGGAACTTCCCCCCATAGCTAAGACAGTGTCGCGAAAACGACGACCGATCGCTTTCACTGCTTCTTCGTTATCTAATCCCACTTCCTCGAAAGCGGCAAAAGCATCGGCACTGAGAACTTCTGCCCATTTATAACTATAGTAACCCGCCGCATAACCGCCAGCGAAAATATGCCCAAAAGAACACAAGAAAGCATCTTCCGGTAGAGGAGGAATTATTGTCGTCGTCGCCGCTAAACGCTGTCTGACTTGTTTAGGAGTTTCGCCGCCATTGGGTTGATAACGATGGTGTAATTCCAAATCTACTAAAGACAAATGTAACTGACGCAGCATAGCCGAACCGCTCATATAATTCTTAGCTAGAAGCAGTTTTTGGTAGTAATGTTCGGGGAGAGTGGCGCCGGTTTCGTAGTGTTTGGCCATACTCATTAAAGTAGGGCGATCATAACACCAATTTTCCATAAATTGACTGGGCAATTCCACCGCGTCCCACTCAACGTTATTAATACCCGCCGCGCCAGAATAATCCACAGTGGTTAACATATGCTGTAAACCGTGGCCAAATTCGTGAAATAGGGTAGTTACCTCCTCAAAGGTCATTAAACTGGGGTTTCCGTCCACTGGAGGCGTTTGATTGCAGATTAAATAAGCCACAGGTAAACGCACCTCGGCACCGGTTTTGGCGCGACCGATACAGACATCCATCCAAGCACCGCCGCGTTTTTCGGCGGGACGACTGTAGGCATCGAGGTAGAAATAGGCGATTTTTTCGCCCTTTTCGTCGTTAATCTGGAAATAACGCACATCAGGATGCCAGATAGGTGCTTTACCGTCGGCAGCGATAATTTCTACCCCAAAAATCCGTTTAGCGAGGCTAAATATGCCTTCTAAAACCCGTGGTAGGGGGAAATAGGGGCGTAATTCCTCGGCACTAAAGTTGAACTTGGCCTGACGCTGTTTTTCTGACCAATAGGCTATATCCCAATGCTTGAGATCGTCGGTTCCCGCAAAAGTTTTTAAGGCCTCTAAATCCTGTTTTGCCGCTTCATAGCTTACTTGGCGTAAATTGTCAAGCAATTTCTCGATTTCATCCACAGAATTGGCCATTTTCCTGGCAAGACTGACCTCGGCGTAGGTACTATAACCTAAAAGATGGGCCTGTTCCTGACGAAGTTGCAAAATGCGATCGATTAAGGGATTATTATCCAATTCTCCCAGATCAGCCCGACTAACGTAGGCTTTATAGAGTTTTTCCCGCAATTCCCGATTATCGCTGTACTTCATAAAGGGGAAATAACTGGGAAAATCGAGGGTAATCACCCAGGGGCCGGTTTCGTTGCTGGCGTTAGTTTCCCCCTGGCCCCGGGCGGTTTGGGCGGCTAAACTGAGGAGACTAGGGGGTAAACCGGCGATATCTTCTGGGGTTGTTAGTTTCAGTTGAAAAGCTTTGGTGGCATCGAGGAGGTTATTAGAAAATTTCGTGGTGATTTCCGCTAATTCCAGTTGAATCGCGTTAAATCTGTCTTTTTTCTCCCCTGCTAATCCCACCCCAGCCAATTGGGCATCCCGCAGGGAAGCTTCGACAATGCGCTGTTGTGCCTCGTCTAATTGCCCCCAGCTTTCCCCTTGACGCAGGGACGAGAATGCCTCATAAATGGGTTTACTTTGGCTTAAACGGCTAATAAACTCGACTACCTGTGGTTGTACGGTTTCGTAAGCTTGACGCAATTCCGGGCTATTTTTTACCCCCATCAGATGACCGATAATCCCCCAACTCCAGCTTAAACGTTCTTCGATCCGGGTGAGGGGTTCGACCAATTTTTCCCAGGTGGGGGCAATCTGCGCTTCTAGATCGGTTAATTCTCTGGCCAGTTCCTGCAAAAGTTGCGTCATGCCAGGGACAATTAGGCCGGGTTGGATTTGGTCAAAAGCCGGTAATCCTTGACCGGCAAGCAGCGGGTTACTGGTGTTCGTCATAATTTTTGGTCTGGAAGGGTGGGTAATCTGTATCTTTTACTACCCTAACCCAAATCCCCGACCATCTATCCGGGCGATCAAACGCCGGAGCTTTTTCAGTGGGGTGTGGGGTGTGGGGTGTGGGGTGTAGGGTGTGGGGTTTAGGGTGTAGGGAAAGAAACCTCTTTCATCTGTGGGGTGAAAATTTTTTCATTGGGACTGCCTCTGTTGATCAAAGATAAGCAAAAATTATTTATTGACTGCAAAAACTTGAGAATATTTAAATTAACATTCCGCAATATTTACAAATTCTTAAGAATTAATTGAGAAAGATTTTTATTTAACAACGATGTTACAATGGTTACAGCGATTTTACTGAATTTCATAATGGGTTATTCTGTGCTTTTTTGGGCAGCAATGGTTGAAACCCTTGCCACACCTAGAATGTGATCCTAATTAAGACGGTCAAATCAGTCAATTTCACCCACAACGATGATCTTTTTTTTGTGTAGTTTTATTGCAAAAAAAAATTTTTTTTGACAAAAAGCACAAAGTATGATAGTACCCAACGTATTTCTGGCTGCGAGTAATTATTGTAGAGGGGGAGAAGGGAGAATAAATAAAAATAATCTCCCTACCCCACACCCCCACGAAAAACTTTTTGCCGCAAACCCTAGTTAGGGTTTGCGGCAAAAAGTACGGGCGAAGCATTCGGTTAGAAAATCTCCAGTTTCACCGATAGGTTATTGCCCGAATGCTTCGCCCCTACAGGACGCGGGCCGATGAAGACGCAAGGTTTTGAACGACGATTCTCTCAAAATCTTGCACCTGTGGGAGCGAGAAAAGCCACAAAACTCTTACCTTGCCTACATTTCACATTTATTCAGCAAACCCTAGTTAAGGCCTGCTCGATTCTCTGACTATCGAGGGAGCGGCCGATAAAGACCAAGCGAGTTTGCCGCATTTCCGTGGATTGCCAGGGTCGGTCGAAGAAAGAATCAAAGCGATCGCCGACTCCCTGTAACACCATACGCATCGGTTTATTGGCCACGTTAACAAATCCCTTGACCCGATAGATTTCTTCTCGGGCCACCAATTCTTTAATCCGTTGGGTCAAAATTCGGGCATCTACGGGAGAATCGAGGCAAAACTGCACAGAATTGATCTCCTCATCGTGATCGTGTTCTTCCTCGTGATCATGATGACTAGGACGACTAGCTAAATTATCCTCGACGGCGGCATTAAATCCCAATAGCACATCGGGGCTAATTTGTCCATCGGCACAAGTAACTATTTTGACCGTTGATCGCAGTTGTGTTTTCAGCCAACTAATAATTTTTTCTAATTCGATTTCGCTGATGAGATCGGTTTTAGTTAAGAGTACCAGGTCAGCGCAGGCTAACTGATCCTCAAATAACTCCTCAATGGGCGTTTCGTGTTCTAAATTGGGGTCTGCTTGCCTTTGTGCCGTTAAAGCGTCCAAATCCGCCACCAGACGACCCCTAGCGACAGCAAAACCATCCACCACGGTGATTACTCCGTCCACCGTCGCACCGTTGCGGATTTCCGGCCAGCGAAAAGCTTGAACCAGAGGTTTAGGTAAAGCTAACCCCGAAGTTTCGATCAGCATACAATCCAACTGTTGCCGTCGCTCTAGCAATTTCTGCATGGTGGGGAGAAATTCTTCCTGTACTGTGCAGCACAGACAACCGTTGGTCAATTCCACAATATTATCGTTGGGGTTGTCGTCGCAGGTCTGACAACTTTTCAATAAATCACCATCAATTCCCACTTCTCCGAATTCATTGACCATAACGGCCACCCGTCGGCCTTGATTATTTTGCAGTAGATGACGGATGAGGGTAGTTTTTCCCGCACCCAGAAAACCCGTGATCACAGTAACTGGAATTTTGTGCATAGATAGGGCGATCGATCATGTTTCTAGATCAATCTATCAGACTCTCGGTCTAGGGTTGAGGGTTTCAGCGCTAATTCTTTAGGATTGCCCCACCAATTGCCGGACTGTCACAAACTAGCTGAAATTTTCCTAGTTAGTCGTTATTCTGGTAAAAGTTTCAGCCGGCTAAAATAATCGCTGAAAAACTTTTGTGGGAGTGGATTATGTTACAACGTCTTTTTTTAGCCTTTACCCTCGCTTTTCCTCTTTATTTAAGCATTGCTATTCAACAAACTTCTCCTCTAGCTGATAGAGTAAATCGGCCTTCTTCTCGCGGAATCAATAAAATTGAGCAGACGGTAAAAGCTATCCAAAAGCAATTAAAACAAGAGCATTCGGTTCAATTAGATTAATAAATTTGGTGAAAAAGAGGATATCTAAAACGGGTGCATCTCATTTTTGTAAATCTACTAATTTGGGATTTTTAAGGGGAAACTTTCTCCTAAAATTGGGCGTTACTTTCGGTTTTATCACTCAACCCTAGGTTTGAGTGATAGTAGGGTTGATTCATGAATCAACCCTACCCAAACCCCCCGTTGGGGCCCAAACCCCGGAGCGCATTAGTTTTTCGGTGGGATGCTTACACGCGATTGTTCATATTTTTGTACTAATTTAAGAGTCACTGATAATTGCTAATTGTCGGTATTTCTGCAAATGTGGGATGCACTCGCTAAAACTCCTCTTTTTCACTTTTGACTTGACAAATTACTTGCCATTGGCTGCGGAGGCCGGTATTCGGGAACTAAATCTTGTAGAGATTTAACTAAGCCCTGACGGTCATTAAGTTGAATAGAATTAAGCAATTGCTCTAATTTGATTTGTAATTTTTCCCAAGCAAGAAAGTGTTCATGAGCGCAAAAAATCTTTGGATGAGCGGTGGGACGAGCTTTATCGGTATCGATTAATAATTCTTCGTAGAGTTTTTCCCCTGGTCTTAATCCCGTGATTTCAATATCAATATCTTGCCCTAATTCCAAGCCACTTAAACGAATCATCTGTAGGGCCAAATCGTAAATTCTTACCGGTTCACCCATATCTAACAGGAATACCTCACCCCCTCGGGCCATGGCTCCTGCTTGTATAACCAAACGCACCGCCTCGGGAATAGACATAAAATAGCGAATAATATCGCGATGGGTGAGGGTAATATTCTTACGTTGGGCGATTTGTTCCCGGAAACGCGGCACCACGGAACCGCTACTATCGAGAACATTGCCAAAGCGGACGATAGCGCAACAGGTGGAAGTGTCGGGTAAAGCGGCCAAAGCTTGTATAACTAACTCAGCACAGCGTTTACTGGCCCCCATAATGTTAGTCGGTCTGACGGCCTTATCGGTGGAAATGAGAACTAAATTACTAACTGAATTCTCGATCGCGGTCTGAGCGACATTTAAGGTTCCCCAAACATTAGTGTAAATCCCTTGACTAGCATTGGCTTCCACAAGGGGAACGTGCTTATAGGCGGCCGTGTGATAAATTGTCTCAATCTGGTGTTGTTGGATGACTCGGGCCAGATGATTGCGGTCGAGAACATTGCCTAGATAGGCATACTTGCGTAAATCGGCATAATTTTCACTTAAATCGAGATCGATTTTGTAGAGGGAAAACTCGTTTAATTCGTAGATTACCAAGCATTTTGGCTTGAGGAAGGCGATTTGTCGGCATAATTCCGAACCGATGGAACCGCCACCCCCGGTGACTAACACCGCTTTACCCGTGACATTTTTTCCCAAAAGTTCGGGATGGGGTAGAATTTCTTCCCGTCCTAATAATTCCGAGACATCGACACTGCGAATCTGATTGATGGCCGCTTCTCCCGATAAAATTTTTGAGAGGGGAGGGACGGTTTTAATGACGATGGGTAAAGTTTCTAGACTTTCGATGATTTGCCGCTTTTTGGCCTTGGCTACATTCGGAATAGCGAGAATAACCCAGTTAAAGGCCCTTTTTTGGTGCAGTAGTGCCAATTGAGAGGGGGAATAAACCCTAATGCCTTGGATAACTCGCTGCTGCAAATCGGGATTATCATCAACAAAGGCCAATAAACGATAGTGGGGGTCATTTTGTAGGGAACGTGCTAATTGACAACCCACAACCCCCGCACCATAGATAACAATTGTCGGTTCCCTATCCACACTACTGACGTAAATGTTAAGACGGTGAAAGACAGAACGAATCAATAATCTCACCCCGATAACCAATACTAGGGTTAACAATGCGTCGATAATCAGGACTGAACGCGGCAAAAAGGCATCCCTTTGAAAGTAGGCCAGACTGATTAAAACCCCTGAACTATAGAGAACCGCTTGCAGTACCGACGAAAGAAACTCTAACCCTGTATAACGTACTACGGGACTGTAAATACCTTTGAGATAGAAAACTAGAGTTTTAATGGCAATTAAGCCCAATATTTCCCCTAAAAAAGGTCTAATTTGCTGATATTCGAGGCTAAGATTAAACCTAAGATAGAAGGCTAGATATATGGTTAGACAAAAAATAAGGCAATCGGTGACCATTAAAAGAGAGCGCTTCGATGACCTAGATAGGGAATTAGCTAATTTAAGGATTTTGTTGGCCAGTTTTCTATACATTATCCAATTGATTAATTAATTTTAAGTAAAATGATGTTTGGCTCTCCCCGACTTGGTGTGATAATCAGTGTTTATCGTTTCTAGTAGTCTTGCTAGGCAAGGCTTTGAAGACTATCTTTCCAGAAAATTATCCCTATTCTTCTTGCTTCCACACAGAAACGAGAAGAGCTAATATTCTTGATAACAGTAGAGCTGCCGAGCTGCCCGTCTTTCCGGAGATGATATCACCCAAATCTAACTATGTCAAGTGGCGGGATTTGTCAAGACTTTTTTTCCTTTGACCAACTTTTCATCTCTCCCCAAAAATTTTCTGCTCCCGCAAACTAGCCGATAAATCACCGCTAGTCAAGGTTAAAATCAAGAATTGACACAAAAATTTATCGAGTCAAGTTATGAGTAATCAGTACGATGCGATCGTGATTGGGTCGGGAATCGGGGGATTGGTGACAGCGACGCAATTAGCGGCAAAAGGGGCAAAAGTCTTAGTTTTAGAGAGTTATCTGATTCCGGGGGGCAGCGCAGGTTATTTTGAACGAGAGGGTTATCGTTTTGATGTGGGTGCTTCGATGATTTTTGGTTTTGGCAAAAAGGGGACGACTAACCTCTTAACCAAAGCTTTGGCAGCGGTGGATATGAGTATCGAAACCATTGCCGATCCCGTCCAGATTCATTATCATCTCCCGGACGGATTAGACTTAAAAGTTCATCGCGACTACGAACAATTTTTACAGGAATTAATTAGCCATTTTCCCGCAGAAAAAACCGGTATCCGGCGCTTTTACGATGAATGCTGGCAGGTGTTTAATTGCCTCAATAGTATGGATTTACTATCATTGGAAGAACCCCGCTATCTGACTAGGGTTTTTTTCCAGCATCCTTTATCCTGTTTGGGATTGGTCAAGTATTTACCCCAAAATGCGGGAGATGTGGCCAGAAAATATATTAAAGACCCGAAATTATTGAAATTTATCGATATGGAATGTTATTGTTGGTCGGTAGTACCCGCCGATCGCACTCCGATGATTAATGCGGGAATGGTCTTTAGCGATCGCCATTACGGCGGAATTAACTATCCCCGAGGGGGAGTAGGACAGATTGCTCTCAAGTTAGTCGCGGGATTGGAAAAAGCTGGTGGTGAAATCCAGTATCAAGCGAGAGTGAATAAGATTATTTTAGATGCAGGACGGGCGATCGGGGTAAGATTGACCAATGGTAAGGAATATTACGCTAAAAAGATTGTTTCTAATGCCACCCGTTGGGATACCTTCGAGAAACTACTCCCCCCGGAATCTCTCCCCCGCAGTGAAAAAAATTGGCAAAAACGCTATCAAAAATCCCCCAGTTTCCTCAGTTTGCATCTGGGAGTCAAGGCCGATGTATTACCGTCAGGAAGCGAATGTCACCATATTTTACTAGAAGATTGGGAAAATATGGAAGCAGAACAGGGAACTATCTTTGTTTCTATTCCTACCTTACTCGATCCCTCCCTCGCACCCCCGGACCATCATATCATTCATACTTTCACCCCTAGCTGGATTGATCAATGGCAAAAACTGCCCCCCCAAGAATATCAACAGAAAAAAGAGGCCGCTGCTCATCGTCTCATCGAGCGCCTGAAAAAACTCTTTCCCAAACTAGATACAGGATTAGATTATATCGAAATTGGCACGGCCCGCACCCATCGCCGCTTTTTGAATAGAATCGATGGCAGTTACGGCCCAATACCGCGAAGAAAACTGTTAGGTTTATTAGGAATGCCCTTTAATCGCACAGCTATTCCTAATCTTTATTGTGTGGGAGACAGTACCTTCCCCGGTCAAGGATTAAATGCGGTGGCCTTTTCTGGTTTTGCTTGCAGTCATCGTCTAGCGGTAGATCTGGGTTTACCCCGTCCCAGAGATTAAAAGCTGAAAATCAGGATTTTTAGCGGCGAATTCGCAAACGGGAAGGGGATACTTGACAGCGTTTCTCAGATAGATGAGGTACATTTTTGCGACTGGAGTTTTTACTTCGGCAAGGTTTAATTTATACTTCACCTTGACGAGAAACGCTGTAGATCGGTTTTGCTGATAACTGATAACTGATAACTAATAACTGATAACTGATAACTGATAACTGATAACTGATAACTGATGCTTACTCCCTTTGATTCCCCCAAATCTTTACATTGGCAGCAAAGCTTGCGAGCGCCGATTGTTCGTCAATTGGAGATATTTAGCTTTACAATGCAGTTTTTGACTTTTTTGCTCTGGGATCGTTTAACGGGGGCTAATGGGGGCAAAAAACGGCAAAGGAGAGCGAAATGGTTAGTTGATCGCCTCATGAATTTGGGACCAACTTTTATTAAAATTGGACAATCTTTATCGACGCGAGCAGATTTAATTCCGCTCGAATATATCGAACAATTAACCCAATTACAGGATCGAGTTCCCGAATTTAATAGTCAAGAAGCGATCCGAGTTATTGAAACAGAATTAGGACAAACCCTAGATAATTTATTTGCAAGTTTTACCGTGTCTCCCCTCGCTTGTGCCAGTTTAGGACAAGTGCATCGAGCGCGGTTATTAAGTGGGGAAGAAGTCGTTATTAAGGTGCAAAGACCGAATCTGGAAGGACTATTTAATCTCGATTTTGAATTGTTGCATCGTCTCACCCGTTGGTTAAATATTTTCCCCGTGGTGAAAAAATATAATTTAGAAGCTATCTACCAAGAATTCTTTGAGCTACTCTTTCAAGAAATCGATTATATTCATGAGGGCAAAAATGCCGATCGCTTTCGGGAAAATTTTAAGAATTATCCTCAGGTAAAAGTTCCTTTAGTTTACTGGCAATATACCACCCGCAGGGTCTTAACTTTGGAGTATGTGCCGGGGATTAAAGTTGATGATCGAGAGACTTTACTAGCTAATGGTATTAACGTAGATGGGATTATCCAACTGGGTATCTGTTCCTATCTCAAACAACTATTACAGGATGGTTTTTTCCAATCGGATCCCCATCCGGGTAATATGGCAGTTAGTCAGGAAGGGGAGTTAATTTTCTACGATTTCGGCACGATGTTCGAGTTAAAGTCCGTCGCTAAAGATCAAATGATCGAAACCTTTTTCGCTATCTTGAGAAAGGATACGGAAACAGTCTTAAAAACCTTGATGTATATGGGGTTAATTGAACCCGTTGCAGAGCTGCAACCCGTGCGAAATATCGTGCAGTTTCTCTTAGAGGAATTTCGCGATAAACCGGTAGATGTGAGGGCCTTTGAAAAAATTAGCGATCAAGTGTATTTAATGTTTAAACAGCAACCTTTTCGCTTACCTCCACAAATGACTTTTATTATTAAATCTGTCACCACTTTGGATGGGATTGCCCGCTCCTTAGATCCCCAGTATAATTTATTAGCAGCTAGTCAACCTTTTGTGAAAAGTCTAGCGGTATCGGGAGGAACTACCAACACCATGCTTACCCTAGCTAATCAAGCGCGCACTTTTCTTAAACAGCAATGGCAAAAAGGTAATAAAAACGAGAGAATGATCCGTCAATTAGAGGAAAAAATCGAGCGAGGAAATTTAGTTTTTCAAGTTAAGTCACGGGAAAATGAACGACTTCTGAAAAGAATTTATCTGGGAATTAAAGTATTAATTAATGTCTGTCTATTGGGATTTAGCATTATCTCAGCCATATTTTTATTAGGCACTAACTATAGCAAACTAGCCATTATTCCCTTCAGTTTAGCCGGGTTATTTGGTTTATTTTTTCTGCGTTCTTCCCTGGCTTTATTGATTCAGGAAAGATTAGATAAAATGTTAGATAAGTAAATAATTATTATCTTTAATTAGTAGATGGTTTTTCTTATCCGCAACAAAAATTAAAGTTTGACGGGCTGTCTGTTGACAAGATTTCCAGAAATTATCATAAGGAAAATGTTTTCATTGCACCCAGCAGCAAGAGGACAGGAAAATGTTGTTAAAATCTTTAGCCCTTAGTTCCCTGGTCGGATTATCCTTAGTTACATCTATCGCAAATTTATCAATCCAGTCAGTTAGTTCCTTTAGCTGGAGAGATTGCTGTGAGAATCCAACAGACGGTTTATGATTGTGTTTATCGGGCTTTTGCATTGCATAAAAAGTTGTCCAATGGTCACAACAGATGAACGTTTTTTTATGCGTTACCGGGAGATAGTTTAGCGTCTTATTTATTTTGGCTAGGGACTTCCAGAAATTACTCATAAACGAAAAAGGCTATAATATTAAATAAATTATCTTAATAAACATGACATCAGAAACCGCCAATTATGATGAACCTTGAAAAAAAGCATTAAGCGAATATTTTGAAGCGTTTTTATGCTTCTTCTTTCCCGAAGTTTACCAAGAAAACGGGTTTCTCGAAGAAACCCGTTTTCTTGACTTTAAGACAAAAAAACGTTTCGCCAGCGCAGAATAGCTGGTAAATATCCTCAAGGGTTACAGGTTCACCCATAGACTGACATCGAAAACAAAACACCCCTAATCATTTTAGCGATTCGGTCGAGAAAACCGAGGAGAGCGAGAGAGCAAAAACGAGATAAATATTAAGAATTATGTAAAAAGCTTGACAAATATGTAAAAGTGCAATTTTAAAAACCGAGGACTAAGCTAACTTGTGGATACGACGCACAATTATTATTCATACTAAATCCGTTGAGTATAGGCTACATATCAGGACAGGCAAAAGCTACTCATGCAAGAGGCAAAAGGGGCAATAAATAATCAGTCTTTAATAACCGGATTTAGTATTCAGATCTTGATTCGGCAAGGCCAGCACTCAAATTAATACTCGCAATCATAGAGAAAAGGTTATATAAATCTAGCTAATCATTTACTTGAGTAATTGGTATTTTACAAATCGCTGAAAGCAAGTCACCATAGGAATTAAGCAAATGCAGTTCCGAATCAAATCCTGTGGGAGATAAAAATTATGGTTGCTTTAATCACCCCAAAACCCGCTAAAACCAGCCGTTTAACCACACAAATCCAAGAAATCGCCGAAAATACTTTTACCTTGCGCTGTTTGGATTGGGATCGCGATCGTTTTGATATCGAATTTGGTTTAGAAAACGGTACCACTTATAACTCTTTTGTTATTCAAGGGGGAAAAACCGCCCTAATTGATACATCTCACCGCAAATTCGATCGCCTTTATCTGGAGGAATTAACTAAACTAATCAACATCAATCATCTTGATTATTTAATTATCAGTCACACCGAACCCGACCACAGTGGTTTAGTCAAAGAAGTTTTGGAATTAGTCCCAGAAGTTACCGTGGTTGGGGCAAAAGTTGCCATGCAATTCCTCGAAAACATGGTACACAGACCCTTTAAACAGTTAATCGTTAAAAGTGGTGATACTTTAGATTTAGGCAATGGTCATGTCTTAGAATTTGTTTCAGCCCCTAATCTTCATTGGCCTGATACTATCTTCACTTTTGATGCTAAAACTGCCACCCTTTTTACCTGTGATGCCTTCGGAATGCACTTTTGTGATGATCAAATCTACGATCGAGAAAAAGACCTGCTAGAAGCCGATTTTCAAACCTATTATAACTGTCTGATGCGACCGAATGCTCGTTCAGTTTTAGGGGCAATTAAAAGAATCGAGAAATTTGAGATTAATCTCATTGCCACTGGTCACGGTCCCCTATTAAAACACCATATTTCTGATTGGGTGGGACGCTATCAAACTTGGAGTCAAGAACAAACTTCTGCCGATACTTTAGTGGCTATATTCTTTACCCAAGATTACGGACAAAGCGAACATTTAGCTACTATGATTAGTCAGGGTTTGACTAAAACTGATGTGGTGACAGAATTAGTCGATATGAATAATGCTGATCCCCACGAAGTCAGAGAATTAATCAATCAGTCTAAGGGAGTTGTCATCGGAATGCCTCCCCAATCTTCCCTGACTAACCAGACGATTTTAAGCACAATTCTTGCTGCAGTTAATGGCAAACAAGCTGTAGGATTATTTGAGTCAGGAGGTGGGGAAGATGAACCAATTTTTCCCTTAAGAAATAAATTACAGGAAATGGTCGCCATCGAAGCTTTTCCTCCTCTTTTAGTTAAAGACAATCCCAATCAATCCCTCGATTTTATTGCCGATGAAGCAGGAACCGACCTCGGCCAATGGTTAAGCCGAGAAAAAACGATTAAACAAATTAAATCGATTAACAACGACTTAGAAAGAGCTTTAGGCCGTATTAGTACCGGATTGTATCTAATTACTTCCCAAAAAGCCGATTTATCTAGTGCCATGATTGCCTCTTGGGTGACACAAGCAAGTTTAAATCCTTTAGGTGTGGCGATTGCAGTGGCCAAAGATCGGGCAATGGTATCCTTTTTACAGCCTAGCGATACCTTTGTTTTAAATGTTTTAGCTGAGGATAATTACCAGAAATTAATGAAACATTTCCTCAAGCGTTTCTCTCCCGGTGCCAATCGTTTTGAAGGCATTAAAACCTATACTGCCAATAATGGATCACCAATTTTAGCGGATGCCTTAGCTTACATAGAATGTGAAGTCACCAGTCGTTTAGATTGCGGCGATCATTGGGTAGTTTATTGTACCGTTAATACCGGACGAGTTGCCCGTTTAGATGTCTTAACTGCTGTCCATCATCGCAAAGTTGGCAACCATTATTAACAGTTATCAGTTATCAGTTATCAGTTATTAAGTAGGGAGGCACAATTATTTGCAGGATGGGTTAGCGGTAGCGTAACATAATCGAGCGTTGGGTTTCATGCTTCAACCCAACCTACGTTCATCTTATATTTAATTCCACCCACCTACTTAGTTATCAGATTTGATTGTTCAGTGGATAGTGTTAAGTAGGAAGTTGCCGCTTTCTTTTCACTGGTTACTGGTTACTGCTCACTGAAAAATCCCCCCAACAGCTAACACCCAATTCTATCAATCTTAGGAGAAATAAAATGTACGAACCAATTAAAAACCCTTCCCCAATGATGGTGCGAGTAGTGCAAGTCTTAGAAATGATTCAAGATTTAATTGTCATTTCTCTCTGTATCGGTTTATTTAGCTTCATGGTGTTAGAAGTCAGAGAAATGTTTATGTCTCTGCTGCCACCGATTCAATTTCGGATTATTACCGCCGATATTTTATTCCTCTTAATTCTAGTAGAATTGTTCCGATTGTTGATTATTTATTTGCAAGAAAAACGAGTTTCTATCGGTGTTGCCGTGGAAGTTTCTATCGTCTCGGTTTTGCGAGAATTAATTGTCAGAGGAGTCCTAGAAACTAATTGGACACAAGTATTAGCTGCCTGTGCTTTTCTAATAGTTCTCGGTACATTAATGGTGTTAAGAGTTTGGCTTCCTCCCACCTTTGAAGGTATCGATCCTGAACAAAAAGTTTCTGAACGTTATCGTCAACATTTAGTTAAAGAATTAACTGAAATAAACAGCAAAATTTAGTCAGTTATCAGCTTCTTAAGGCAAGAGGCAAAAGACAGAATCTGACAATTCTCCTACCTAAAAAGAAGGTTAGAAACTAAGCACATCAAAGCTTTTAGCTTAACCAATTAGGTTTTAGTTTCCGGATAGGGAAATGGGGGAATAGGGAAATAGGGAGATAGGGGAATTTCAACTAAAACCCTAAAACCCTAAAACCCTAAAACCCAACACCCAACACCCAACACCCAACACCCAACTTAACAATTATGACCACTAATACCTTAATTCCCAATCCTGCTATCAATAATCGCTCCCGCGATGTTCAAACCGCAGAAATTGCCGATAAAACTTGGGTTTTTCGCTCCCGTACTTGGGACAGATTAAAATTTGAAATAGAATATGCTCGTCAACGGGGAACCACCGCTAATTCCTATCTTATCTGTGGCGATAAAACCGCCTTAATCGATCCCCCTGGAGAATCCTTCACGGAAATTTATTTAGAAGAAATTCGTCAATATATCTCCTTACATCGTCTCGATTATCTGATTCTCAGTCACGTTAATCCCAACCGTATCGTCACTTTAAAGGCCTTATTAGCCGCCACCCATCAAATCACCATCCTCTGTTCTAAATCTGCCGTCAATACCCTTAAAAATGCCTTTCCCGATGCCCAAATTTTGGGCATACGAAGCGATGAAATCCTTGATTTAGGGCAAGGTCATCAACTAAGTTTTATTAATGTCCCTACGCCCCGCTGGCCTGATGGTATCTGCACTTTTGACCAAAAAACCCAAATTTTATACAGCGATAAATTCTTTAGTGTACATCTGTGCAGTGACGCTCTTTGGGATAAAAATTGGAAAGAATTAGATGTGGATCGTCGTTATTATTTTGATTGTCTCCATGCCGTGCAATCCAAAGCGGTAGAAACAGCCCTCGACAAAATTAAAGAATTTCCCGCCCAATATTATGCACCTGCCCACGGTCCGATAATTCGTTATAGTCTTAGTCGTCTTGCCCACGATTATCGTTATTGGTGTCAAGAACAAAAAACTCGACCTCTACAAGTGGCTTTATTATATGCTTCTGCCTACGGAAATACTGCCACCCTGGCCCGCTCGATCGAACGAGGATTATTAGAAAATGATCTGGCCGTAGAATCAATAAATTGTGAGTTTGCCACCCCCGCCGAAATTAGTCAAGCGATCGAAAATTGTGACGGATTTATTATCGGTTCTCCCACCTTAGCCGGTCACGCTCCTACCCAGATCCAAACCGCTTTAGGAATCGTTCTTTCCACGGCAGCAAAAACTAAATTAGCCGGGGTTTTTGGTTCCTACGGTTGGAGTGGGGAAGCTGTAGATTTAATTGAAACTAAACTCAAAGATGCTAATTATCGCCTCGGTTTTGAATCCTTGCGCGTGCGTTTTAGCCCCACAGAAAGCTGTTTACAAGCAGGTTATTTAGCTGGAGAAACCTTCGCCCAGACCTTGAAAAAAACCAAAAAATTGCGGGTTCCCCAACAGGGAATGACCGAAACACAAATCGATCGCACTGCCCAGGCCGTTGGTCGGATTGTCGGTTCCCTCTCTGTTCTCACCACTCGTCAGGGCGAGGATCATGCTGGTTTCCTGACCTCTTGGGTATCCCAAGCCAGTTTTAACCCCCCGGGGCTAATTATCGCCGTTGCTGACGAACAAGCCGCCGATCGCCTAATTAACTCCGGAACCGCCTTTACCTTGAATATTCTCAAGGAAGGGCGCAATTTACGCCGCCATTTTTCCAATCGCATCAAATCTGGCGGCGATGTCTTTACGGGATTAGAAACCCAAGTCGGGGAAAATGGCTGTCTGATTTTAAGCGAAAGTCTCGCCTATCTAGAGTGTACGGTCAAAGAGCGACAACTCTGCGGCGATCGCTGGTTAGTCTATGCTACCGTCGAGCGGGGTCAAGTTTTGGATAGTAACGGTGTCACCGCCATCGGTCATCGCAAATCCGGTAGTCAGTATTAAAACTGGACTAGCGGGGCAAAGCTCCTGACTTTCCCCCTATCATCGAGATTTCTGGGAAACATAGGTTATGTTAGTATGTAAGGTTATCCGACCGGGCTATTTCGTCTTTGTTTCCGTATGAAAAAATTGCCGCTAATCCTATCGGTGGGGAGTGTCGCTTTATTGTTGGTGGGATGTCCAGCTTCTAACCAAGCTAATCAATCCCCACCGCCCAGCCAAGAAACCCCCACCCCCTCTCCCAGTCCCCCGGCTGCCCAACCACCTGCCTTTAGCGGTGCTGTGCAACCGGCCACCGAACCAACCCCCCCAAGGGTAGCGGGATTGATTCCCGCTACCGATCCTGACCAAAAACGGGCAGAAATTAATCGCGGTCGCAGGGATCCCTTTGCTCCCTTTCCCCTACAACCAAATATTACGATTACAGCGGAAGAAAAACCCCCAGCTGGGACTCCGGCGGCTACCGCAGCCGCACCCCCATCCGCATCCGTAGGCAATCGTCCCACTCCCAGACGACCGATAGTTAAAGCGCCACCGCCGCCACCGCCACCAACGGAAGCGGAAGAAGTGCAAGTATCGGGCATCGTCCAGTTACCTACCACTGCCATGGCGATCGTGAAAGCCCCCGGAGAAGCCACGGAACGTCGAGTTATCCCCGGTTCTACCCTCTCTAATGGTTTAATTTTAGTTAAAGCGATCGATACTAATCCCGATAACCCCTATATTGTCCTAGAACAATACGGTCGAACTATTACCCGTCGTTTAGGGGATGGTGTCCCCGAACCCGCCGCCGCACCGCAAGCCTCGATCAGCTATAATATTTCCGAATCAGGAGAATAAAACCCGTGCGATCGATTGCTATTCAACAAAAACAAACCATTATTTATCCGCGAATGCCCTTGGCTATCTATCGGGAGTTAGCCAGCCATTTAGAACAGGTTCAGGGTGTGGAAACCCATCTCACTCCCCAGCAGTTCCAACAATTCGATTATCATCAAAGTCAGATCGGTAGTCTAGAAATTAACTATACCGAGACTTTTCAGGAAAGCGATCGCCCTCTGGTGACGGCAATTCTCGATTATTATGCCCAACGTCACGGCTCCTATCGGCTTTCCTAAGCTTTCTCTCCTCACCTTTTCTCCGATTAGCGAATTTTCTTGTTAAAAACTAAAGGTATTTTATAGGATTTATCTTAATGCTGGGGATGATGCCAAATCCCGTCATACTTCATCTAAACTTAAGTAGGGTTTGCGGCAAAAAGTACGGGCGAAGCATTCGGATAGAAAATCTACGGTTTCACCGATAGGTTATTGCCCGAATGCTTCGCCCCTACAGGACGTAGGGTTCATTCATGAATCAACCCTACCTTTTATAAAAATTAAAATCTTTCTGATTTTAAGCCACCGACGACCAGTGGTAGTCACTGATAACTGATAACTGATAACTGATAACTGAAATGACCCTACCCAATTCCCTAGAAGAAACGATCCTGCAAGCGAAAGCCGCCGCTCAACTGGCTCTAGAATCGGGAGACAGACGCATACAAGTGGAATTAGTTATCCCAGAAATTGCTCTACAAGCGCAAGCTTTAGCCCTTGATTTTACATCTATTTTTGACAGTTATGGTTCTGGTTTAAGGGTGATTTTTCCCGATACCGGGGCTGCCATGTTAGCCCGACGGGATTGGGGCGAAACAGTTTTTCAACTGGGAGATTTAGGTAGTCGTTTTATTCCCATCGAAAACAAAATTAAGCCCGAAGATGAAGCGTTTTTAGTTGTTTGTCCCTCCTCGGTTGAGATTAATTCCGTAGAAAAACTCTGTAACCTGGCCGAAGATCGCCCCGTGGTTCTTCTGATTCCCCAATTGGAAGATGTATCGGTAGTGGGTATCGGTTACGCAGCCCGACAATTGCGAGAAAGATTTTTAAGTACCCTAGAAAGTTGTTATTATTTTCGTCCCTTGGAATCGGCGATTGTGTATCGTTCCTATCCTTCCTTGTGGCAAGTTTGGCTCGAAAAAGAAGACGGTTACGAGTTAATTTCCGAACAATCCACTAAACCCATGGGCGAAGCTTTAGAAAATCTGATTCTGAAAGCTTCTAGTAATACTCCTAATGATAGTTCTAATCCTGCTAATAAAGCCAAAAAGTTCGGTTTATTTGCCACTATGGGACGCTTCTTAAAAGCATTACAACAGTGACATACTCCCCCCGTCAAGTTAGGCTGTGACGGTGGGAGTATGTCAATCCCACTCCTGTAAGTCTCTGAGCCAATTTTGCAGCAAGCTAGTTAATTGAGTACGGCGAGTTTCAAAATTGCCAGCAATTGAGAGCAAGCTAACCCCCACCAGCAATCCGATAATCCATTTAAGCAGAGGATAAAGGGAAATCAAAATTACCAACTGATAGAAAGCATTAGCCACAAAAGTAAAAGTGCCAAGATAGAGGAAGGCGCGAATTCGTAAGGCTAATCCGGCAAAAATTGCCACTAAACTGAGGATGCCAGGCAGGAGCCCCGTCTGATGATGAAACCAGAGAGCCGCACTAGCAATAATGCCTGTTCCCAAGAGGCGAAGCAGGTGGCGCAAGGATTTGCCTTGCCTCCCCTGACAGGTAGGTTCTATCCAGACAAGACAGAGGATAGACAGTCCGACAAGACTGCTGTAGGCGAAGGGAGTTGCCAGAGAGAAATCCGCCAGCCAAAGGGCGATCGCCCAATTCACTAACAAGAGGGTAAGATAGCGCCACCGGGGTTGCTGCCGCAGCCAAGCCAGCCAAGCATAGAATCCAGCCACCACCAGCAAACTTAGGGGATTGAGCTTGTCTAAACTGCCCCCAAGGGCGAGTCCTGGAAGAACAAGAGCGAGGAATTGCCAAGGACGAGGCGGCCAGCCCCAAAGCCGCCAAGGGAGCAGATAGGTGAAAACAGCCACCCCAGAGGCGATTACTCCCAACCAAGAAACTAGGTATTGAGAGAAGAATTCCATCGGAGGAATAGTATTGGCAGCATAAACCCCAATCCCAGTGGCTTCTAGAATACCCAGATAGACCCAGATTTCAGCGATCGCCTGGTCAGGATGGTTGCGCCCTTGCCAGATAGCATAACGAGTCAAAAAGATACCGGTTGCCAATCCCAACAGTTGATTGACTGCAACGGGATAGAATAAAGCCCCTAGTAACAGGCAACTGCCCAAAGCCCAGTGCAGGTGGGCAACCAACTTCAATTCTGAGGCCGTCAGATGCAAGTAGCCAGCCAACCAGGGAGAGAGCAATCGATAGCCGTAAACCAAGCTGGCGGCCAGGGCTGCCATTGCCAAAAATTGATCGCCTTGGGACAGGTCGGCAATTTGATAAAACAATAGCTCGTAGGCTGAGATGGAGATCCCGCCAATTCCCAGGTACAACAAGGGCTTCCCGGCCGGAGAGCGCCGCCCAACTCCGATGGCAATCAGTACCAGTCCCAGAGAACTCAAGCCAGTCCAACTACTGAAAAATCCCCAACGCAGAGCCGCTCCTAAGGCCCCATAGAGCAAGGGTAGGATATTCCAGCTATTGAGCATTTCCCGCCTGTGATCTCTGTGCCACCAATCTCCCAACAGTTGGGTAAGCAATCCCAAGAGAATATTGGCGATCACTAGGGCAATTAAAGACTGCTTAGTTAGGTTGAGAACTTCGATGGTGAACAGTTCCAAGCTCCAGCCTACCCCGTAGATGCCCCAGTTACTCGGCTCGAGGTAGCTTCGATAGGCGATCGCCCCTAAAGTCAGGGCAGCCCCTAGGACAGAGAGGCTTGAGGCCGCCATCCAATCCCAGTAAACGGCTAGAGAATGGAGAGTCAGGGCGACTAACTCCAGACTACAGAGGGCAATTGCCCAGCCATCGAGGGACTGGGTATAGAGGGCGGCAAGTTGGCTCTGGCGGCGCAAGAACCAACTCCGCAGCATCCAGAGGACAGCTAAGAGCAAGGCAACTGCCAGCAACCAGCCGTCAATTGAACGCAAAGCCCATCCCGCCCAACCATCCCACAGGCAAGTTCCCCACAAAGCCAGAGCGAAGCCGATGGTAAGGGTAACTGCCGCCCCTTGTTGTAAATAATAGGCATGAACCAGCATCAACCCAGTTGCTATTCCTAAGCCGATTAGCCTGTACCCTGTCAGCCCTAGCAAGGGCAACTGGACTAGGGATAAGGTGGCAATACTCAACCAGATTGCTGAGGGAAAACGGGGAGGTTGCCAACTGCGATAGGCGGTTGCTCCCATAAGCAAGAGCGACAAGAGGAGAGTACGGAAAGGCTCCTGCACTATCGAGGTGTTAGCTACCAGAATCGACAACTCCAGACTACAGAGGGTGATTGCCCAGCCATCGCAGGCGCGGGCATAGAGGAGGGCAAGTGCAGAAGTACGCTGGCTCAACCAATAGCGCAACAGCCAGAGGGGGATAAGGGCGATTGCCCCCGCCAACAGCCAATCTAATCCAGGGAGAGGCAATCTCTCTAGTAAGGCAACGCTCAAGCCCAAGGACAAGCCTACCGTGATGGCAGCCGCTGCTAATTTTTGTAGGCGATGAGTCTGAAAGAACATCAACCCAGTGGCGATCGCCAGGGTGACGAGACGAGTTTCTTCCCCTACCCAGGTGGGAATTTGGGCAACTAGCAGGACTGAGATGCTCAACCAAATGACTAGGTTAGGTTGGCGCGAGGGTTGCCAACTGCGATAAGCTGTCGCCCCCATCAGCAGCCAAGTGGCGATCGCTTCTCTACCGTCTGGAGCATTAAGGACATTACCAGAAAGCGCCAATAACATCAGGAGCGAGAGGCAAGTTGCCCAACCATCGCTAACCTGGGCATAAATTCTCGCCAAATTATTCGGTAATGCCCTTAAGCATTGGCGGAGAATCCACAAGCTTGTCGCAGTAATTACCCCTGCCAACAGCCAGCTTGCTTCTTGCCGCAATGCCCAACCAAAACTGCCATCCCACAAAGACAGTGCCAGCCAACTCAAGCCAAAACCTACGGTAATCGCTGCTGCTGCTACCTGCTCTAAGTTACGGCTATTGACGAACATCAATCCTGTAGCTATCCCTAAGCTAATTGAGGCAATTCCTGGTTCCAACCCTTGCGGGGGTCGGGCTGTTAAGATAAGCCACTGCCACAGGGCTAAAGCGTCTATACTCAACCAACTGGCAACTTCCCGCCGAGCCAGATTCCAAGTTCCCACCCCAGTCAGGGCCAGGGGAGCCAAACCCCAGACTAAGCCCCACTCTAGCCCCATAAGCGGGCGCTCCAACACAGAGGTCAACTGGGCGAAAACTGCCACCTGATTGAGGATAAACAAGCCATAGGATAGCCCAGCCAAGATTAGTCCCAGCTTCCAAGTTGTGTGGTGTAGGAGATGGAGCAAGGAAGTAGGAGGAAAGGGCTGTTTCACGCTGAATGCCAATTCCAGCACCGCCAGCATGATTAAAATCACGCCCCAAACTGCCCAACTCAGCCTTGGCCATCCCCAGTCAATCGCCAAAATTAGGGTGAGCAAGCCAGCTAGGTGAGTGAGATAGGCCAGGGAGAGAAAACGGCGGGAAATCTCTTGAAGGGAAGCTAGTTTGACTTGCCGTTGGCTGAAAATTACTAACGCCAGGGTTGAAGCTGCCAAGTTGAGCGTCCTCAAGGCAGGATTGACTAAGGAGCAAAAGGTCAAGGTTGTTCCCCAGAACAAGGCTATCGAGCCGGTAAAAGAGGCTAATTCCCGCTTGCCCAATTGGGAGAACCAATCTGTCAGGAATAGGATTAAGACTAGGTAAGGAAAGAGAACTAAGCTTAGTAACGCCCAAGGGGTAGCTTCAGCGCCAGTTAAACCAGTCCCCAAGGTGATTGCCCCTTGCCTGAAAGTATCTGGAAGTAAGCGCCAAGCCAGCCACAACCCCTGCAACCCAATCAGCAAGGCTGCTGCCAAGTCGAACTTCCGCCAGGAGTAACCGATGCGTCGGGCAAAAAACAGGAGTGATAAACCACTCACTGCTAGGGCTTGCCAAGGTGTTTCACCCACCGACAGTAACCAACCTAGCAGCAGCAAGCTACCGCCGATACGCTGCCACAAGGAAACAGATTGTCTGGTCTGCCAACTGGCTAACCAGCCGCAAATCCCCACAGCCAGCCCCAATTGGCTAATCTCTACCTGAGCGATAAAAATTGCCCGCACCAGCAGGATAACTAGCCCATAGACGACAATTGCCTCATTTAAGCTAAAAGGGGCTAATCTCTCTCTGCTTGATTCTCCTTCTTGTCTAGCTTTTTCAGGAAGACGGGAAAGGGAGATCAAAGTTGTTCCCACCATGCCCAAGTAAGTTGCCAGCAAGGGAAACCCCCCAATTGCCCATCCCCAATGCAGATAGCTCAATCCCAAATGATTCGGCAGACTTTGAGAAAATCCTGCCGGGCCAGTTCCCCCGTACCTCCCCCGGAATAGTTGAACTGTTACGGCGGTAAGGGAAAGGGCAGCCACTACCACAATCAACCAGGCTAGAGGGTTGCGCCACAAGCCCAAGCTATCCATGGCCAGAAAATTCATCGGCACTAGCAACAGGGTAACCAGGCGCAAAGCTTGACTGGTCAGGCGCAGGCCCGGCTGTTGGCTACTCCAAAAACTGGCTCCCCAAAAAGCTAAAGTATAAAGCCACAAAACCCCATACTGTCCGGCGCTTGAGAATTTTTCCCAAAAGTTGGCGGCGAGGACACCAGAGGAGATGACCACCATGAAGACTCCCAACAGCAGCAGCCAGAGGACGCTCAATTCTGCCATCAGAGACTGTAACATTTGTCCAAACTGGCTGGGAGTTTCCTGCCGTCGAGGAGATGTTGGCGGCTGTGGCGGGATTCTACGGGGAGCTTCTGGCCGTCGAGAAGGTAGCGCGGGTGGGGGAGGCGGCTGGGAGGAGATGGGGTCTGGCAGCGGCTCTCTGGTAGGGGCAGTTGTCAGTATAGGCATGACACAGGAGAGGTTTTCCCGACACAGTTGCTTGACTTGAGATTCCCCAAGTAATCCTAATTGGAGCCATTGTTCTAAACCTTGTAGTAGAGAGGGATGGGAAGCTCTCACTCTTATAACAACCCGGATTTGAGAAGCAGTCAGCCAGCCTCGCTCCTGCCATTGCCCCAAACCTTCTAAAAAGTTAGATATAGGGACGCTGGTGGTTATTGTCAGAGCGAGGGTTTCTTGAACTGAATTTTCTCTCGCATTTATTGCTAATTCTAGTCTTTTGTCGGCAATCAACTCTAATTCTAGCCATTGATTGAGAGCTAGTAAAAGTTCGGCTGGCGAGTTGGGATTGACGATTTCTATTGGGATGATTCGCTTCTCTTGAAAGGACATAAGTAATCAGATAAGTAGTCGGACATAAATTCTCTCGTCTGTCTTAAGAAATGTAATTCTGGCAATTCTTGCTGACTCCTGACTCCTGACTCCCACGGTTAACTTTACTTTTGTCCGACCACTTAAAGGTAAAGGTAAAGTTAACTGTGGAGACAAGGGAACAGGGAACAGTAAAGGTTTCAGCCTTGGTTAGATCTCTTAAGAAATTAATCTCATCTAAGCTGTCTTGAAAAAGCGAATAATCTCTCGTACATGATTGAGAAATTGACTGTCTTCTGTCAGTTGTGCGATCGCATTTTGTGCTTCCTGAGATAAGGTTTCATGTTCAACCTGATTTTTAGCTTCTAATTTTTCTAGTAAGGCTTTCAGACGGGCTAATTCTTGGCGAGTTATTTTGACTTCTTGTTGCTGTATATTTGCTTCTGTATCGAGTTTTTCCCTAATTATTGCCACATTAGCCTCTAAATTAGAGACGCGAACGCGCAACTCTACTACATCCTCTCTGGGATACTTAATCTGTTCTCGAATCATTGACAAACGCACGGCTAAATATTGATAAGCCCGAATCGCCGGACGTAAAGCTGTCAATAATAAAGTTGCACCGGAACTCACATATCCTACTGCACTAATTCCCGTTGCTGCTAAGGTATAAAGTCCAATTCCTGACAGCAAATGTAAGGCGATTGCGAGCCGAATTGACCAACGCGCTACTGTCTTAACATAATCAACTTGTTTCCGATCTACGGGAATATTTTTTTCTTGAGAAATTGCTGCTTCTGCGATGACTTCCTGGGCATCAAAATAAATGTTCCAAGGAACAGTCACAATCACTAACAACCACCAAAAACTGGCGATCCCAATCAACCAATCGATTAAATTTCCTGACGGGATGTGCAACCATTGTAAAATTCCAAAAGCTAGTAAGACTAAGGCTCCAAAAATCACACAAAATCCGATAAATCCTAGATAGCTTAAAAACATCTCAATCCCCCCATTTTTATTTCTCTTTCTTTTATGTTAGAAAAAGATTGATCAAGTTTCACTAACGGTTGTGACACTTTGTGAATTTACCCATAAAATGGCACAATTGTGAACCATAACTTGGCTGTTTGACAACGAGTATAGTGTAGCGACTGTCTTGATGGTCAAGGGGGAATTCAAAAAAACTCAAGCAGTTGCCGTAAAACTCAAAATCTCAAGCCGGAAAAAAGCGCAGCAAAAGCTAAGCTGCTCAGGTTAAACCAAAGCAAGCGCAACCCTTGATTAGAGATAACAAAAAGTGTGAATCTCTAGGAACTAAGCGAGAGATTTGTTTGGCGGTTAATTGACCGAGTTCTGGTAAGTCGGAGACGAGAGTAGTAGAAATTACTTGACTTTCTCGGGCCATTGTTGGTTAGCTTGGGTCAATTCCTCAATTTCTTGATTGAGTTTTTCAAGGCAGTTATCGAGATACTCAAGATGGGCTTCGATATCGAGCTTTACCGCGAGCGCGTTCCCGTCGGTTCTTTTCGGCAGTCCGCATCTCGACAAGTTGCCGGCGACGACTAATTAAGTCCTACCGCTAACCCATCCTACAAATAATTGTGCCTCCCTACTTATAATAAAATTAGTCGGTAGTTTCCCTAGAGGTAAACTTTTATGATTGTCAATAAGCGAGAACTCAAGCAAGCCTTAAATCGGGTGTACTTAAAAATCAAGCCTGATGCTGAAACAATTCAGGTTTTTCAAGCTAATTTAACGCGCTTGTTAGACCAATGTGACAGCAAAAAGTCGGAAGAGTTTAATAAAAATTTGCTGATAGATTTTTTAAAAAATACCTATTATGCTGATCGCTATTTTATCAATACAAAAGAGCGCATTGATCTGGTGATTCATAATAACCAGGATGTTAAAAGTCCAGTGGGGGTCATTTTTGAGACGAAGAAGCCTACTCAGACAATAAATGCAGAAATGCCAAGACTGGATCATCTCAATACTAAGGCTTTTCAGCAGTTAGTTTTATATTTTCTCCGCGAAAGGGTGACGGATAAAAATCTTAATATTAAACACTTGATCGTGACCAATATTTATGAGTGGTTTATTTTCGATGCGAAGATTTTTGAGGAGTTGTTTTTTGCTAATAAGGCTCTAGTTAACCAGTTTTGCGATTTTGAAGCAGGGAGACTGAGTAGTACGAAAACGGATTTTTTCTATCAACAAATTGCAGAACCAGCGATCACTAAAGTTATTGAGCAAATTAAATTTACCCATTTTGATCTGCGAGATCTGGAAAATTTAGATTTGCTTGATATTTACAAGATTCTTTCGCCAGAACATTTACTTAAGTTACCTTTTGTTAATGATAGCAATACTTTAAATAAGCCTTTTTATAATGAGCTTTTGTATATTATCGGTTTGACGGAAGTTAAGGATAAAGGGAAGAAGTTAATCGGACGAATGAAAGAAGGCGATCGCTGTGATGGTTCCCTGATTGAAAATGCGATTAGTCGGTTGGATAGTTTAGATAAAATTGCACAATTAAAAAATCCTGAAGAGTTTGGAACTACGGATGAGGAACGGCTTTATAATGTGGCGTTGCGGTTATCAATTAATTGGATTAATCGGGTTTTATTTCTCAAATTATTGGAAGCGCAGTTAATTAAATATCATCAAGGCGATCGAGATTTTGCCTTTCTCAATTTGGCGAAAGTTCCCAGTTATGATGATCTCGATAGTTTGTTTTTTGATGTGTTAGCTAGGGAGACAAATAAGCGCGAGGCTAAGGTTAAAACGACTTTTGCTCATGTACCTTATTTAAATAGTTCGCTATTTGAACCAACGGAGACGGAACAGCAAACGATTTTTATTGGCAATTTGCGGGAGCGAACTTTACCCATTTTTACAGCGACGGTGCTAAAAGATAATCAGGGTAATAAGCGAGTAGGCGAGTTAAATGCGTTGGCTTATTTGTTTGAGTTTTTGGATGCTTATAAATTCGATCGAGATGAGTTAGAAAATCCTCAAGAAGATAGCGAAAAGTTAATTAATGCTTCGGTGTTGGGGTTAATTTTTGAAAAGATTAATGGTTATAAGGACGGTTCTTTTTATACGCCGAGTTTTATTACCATGTATATGTGTCGGGAAACGATACGAAGAGCGATTGTGCAGAAGTTTAATGAAGTAAAAGGCTGGAATTGTCAAACTTTAGATGATTTATATGAACGAATTGAGGACAAAAGAGAGGCAAATGTTATTATTAATAGCCTGAAGATTTGCGATCCGGCGGTGGGTTCGGGACATTTTTTAGTTTCAGCTTTGAATGAGATAATCGCGATTAAGAGTGAGTTACGGGTTTTATTAGATAGTTCGGGTAAGTCGCTAAAAGATTATCGGGTAGAGGTGCGAAACGATAAGTTATTGGTTTACGATGATGAGGGGAGTTTATTTGCTTATCATCCGAATAATAAAGAAAAGCAACGGGTACAGCAAGCCTTATTTCATGAGAAACAGACGATTATTGAAGGGTGTTTATTTGGGGTGGATATTAATCCTAATTCGGTGACGATTTGTCAGTTGCGGTTATGGATTGAGCTTTTAAAAAATGCTTATTATCGAGAGGATGGCAATTTAGAAACTTTGCCAAATATTGATATTAATATCAAGTGTGGTAATTCTTTGATTAGTCGCTTTGCTTTGGATGTGGATGTTAAACAGGTTTTACAGAAGCAGAAGTTTAGTATTGAGCAATATCGCAATGCGGTACAGACTTATCGCAATGCGGAAAATAAGGAACAAAAGCGGGAGATGGAAACGCTGATTGCTAAGATTAAGGCTGGGTTTAGTGCTAATTTATTAATTAGTGATCCTAAGAAAGTGAAGTTACGTCAATTACAAGGGGAACTTTATAATCTGGAAAATCAGGGTTTATTGTTTGAGGAGACTAAGACGGAGCAAAAAGCGCGGGAGAAAAAAGTAACTAAGTTAAATAATGAGATTGATAAGCTAACTGCTGAAATTGCAGATATTGAAAGCGGTAAGCTGTATAAGAATGCTTTGGAATGGCGGTTTGAGTTTCCTGAAGTGTTGAATGATAACGGAGATTTTGTTGGGTTTGATGTTGTAATTGGGAATCCTCCCTATATTTCAATACAAGATTTAAAAAAATCTAATTCTTTGGTTTGTGATTATTATTCTAAAAATTATCAAACAGCAAAAAAAGGTAACTTTGATATTTATCTTCCTTTCGTTGAAAAATCATTAAGCTTGTTAAATTCGCACGGTATAGTTGATTTTATAATGCCTTCTCTTTGGATTTATAACGAGTACGGAAAACCCCTAAGAAGCTTAATGATTAAATCTCATTATTTATTAAGATTTTTAGATTTTGGCTCTACCCAAGTTTTTATTGATGCAACTATTTATACTGCTTGTCAACAATTTAGTAAAAGACCTAGACCTTTTTTTAGATATTTAAAAACAGAAGCTGATAACTTTGAGACTGAAGGATTTTCGGAAATTTATTTTTCTAGCTTAAATGAAAATAATTGGAGTTTGGGGAAAGAACATATTTTGTTAATCAAAGAAAAGCTTGAGTTAAATTCAAAACCTTTAGGTGAAATAGCGCAAATTTTTGTTGGGATTCAAACAAGTGCAGACAATATTTATCATTTACAAAAAATTTCGCAAGGAATATATTTTTCAAAAATACTAGATAAAGAAGTTGAAATTGAAGACGCTATTATGAAACCACTAATTTCAGGAACAGATGCTAAACGGTATAAAATTCCAAATACAAATAAATATTTGCTTCATCCTTATGAAGCGAGTGGTAATTTTGCTTTGCTTGACATTAATTTATTGAAAAATAATTATCCAAAAGCTTTTAGATATTTAAAAGATAATGAAGCTATTTTGAGAAGTCGAGAAAACAATAAATTTAATAATGATGATTATTGGTATCAATTTGGAAGGAACCAAAATCTTGACAAACAAACTTTATCAAAAATAGGAGTTGCTCAAACTGTCTCTGATTTACAATGTTTTCTTGATGAAAAAGGAGATTTTTTCTTAAATAACGTTCGAGTTAATGGAATTAAACCTATCAATGAAGATGAAGTAGATATAAAATATTTATTGGGTATTTTAAACTCTAAAGTTGCAAATTTTTATTTTAAATTAGTTGGCAAGCCAAAAGACAATGGTTTTTTTGAAGCGAATAAACAATTTATTTCGCCGATTCCTATTAAAATTGTAGATCACAAATATCAAATAAAAATTAAGTTATTAGTTGACAAAATTCTCACCGCAAAAAAAGACGATCCTAACGCTGACACAAGCGAATTAGAAAAGCAGATCGATCACTTAGTTTACAAACTCTATCAACTCACCTATAATGAAGTAAAAATCATCGATCCAGAATTTGCCCTAACAGAACAAGAATATCTGGACTTCCCCTAATTTATTCCCTTACCCCCCCGATGTCCTGTAGGGCTAATTCATGAATTAACCCTACAATGAATCAACCCTACAATGAATCAACCCTACTATGAATCAACCCTACAATGAATCAACCCTACAATGAATCAACCCTACTATGAATTAACCCTACTATGAATCAACCCTACTATGAATTAACCCTACTATGAATCAACCCTACTATGAATCAACCCTACCCTTACCCCCCCGATGTCCTGTAGGGCTAATTCATGAATTAGCCCTACAATGGGTGTTGTCAAATTGAAAGATGCTGGGAATCAGCTTTGCCTTTTGCCTTGTGCCTTTTGCCTCATCTCAACAAGCAATTTAAATGCGCGGGCAGCTTAATTTCTGGCCAACTAGCTACCACCGAGGCCAATTTATCCAAATCCCGACGATCTTCGATAAAGGGAAAAACACCTAAAACCGGACAATTAGTCAAGGATTGAATTAAATCGATCGGTGTTAACTGCTCTATCTCCGTCTCCGTGCGCGGTTCGAGACAATTAAGGATAATTCCGCCCAAATTGACCTTTTTCTGCTCTGCTAGGGCAATATTAGCCACCGTTTGGGAAATCGCTCCCAATTTCACCGGCACCACTAAAAGGGTTTTTAACCGCCATTGAGCCGCTAAATCCGCCAAAGTTAGCTCGTGAGTGACAGGACAACCTAAACCCCCCAAACCCTCAATTAAAACCAAATCTTGGCTTTTTTGTAGGTTCAGCAGAGCTTGCCACACTGTCCCTAAAGGAATATCTCGACCTTCCAAATCAGCAGCCACAGGAGGCGCTAAGGGTGCTTGATATTGCAGCGGTGTGATCATTTCTAATTGACCCTGAAATAAGCCCTCATACCATTCTCGATCGCCTTGACCCGTTTGCATTAATTTCATCAACCCCAAGGCCTTGGAGGGATAGTATTTTTGCCAATAAGCCACTAAAGCAGTGGTGACAACGGTTTTACCCGCATCGGTATCCGTAGCCGCAATCAAAAGACTATTCATAAAACTCCCAGGCTCAGTCAAGATCAGGTGAAATCACCAGCATCTATCATCTTATCCCCCATCACCCCACTTCCCACTTCCCCAGATATTGCATGGGTAAGATGCAAAAAGAAAAAAAACTGCAGCCAAAAAGGTGAGATGGAATACACTAAAAGTATAAGGTTATCAATTTTGCTATTTTTCAAGTTGCATCCTAGGCAACAGAATTGCAATTATCCCTCTAGTTAGAAATTGGACGGTTTGCCCTGTGGTTTCATCACTTCCCAAGCCCAATAACTCTTTAACAACGGTTCCCCAGCGTTGTTCTGGTGCTTATGCCTTGATGGACAGTCTCAAACGTCATGGCGTTAAGCACATCTTCGGTTATCCCGGAGGTGCGATCCTGCCCATCTATGACGAACTCTACCGCTTTGAAGAGCGGGGAGAATTACAACATATTTTAGTGCGCCACGAACAAGCGGCCGCCCATGCCGCCGATGCCTACGCTAGGGCCACCGGCAAAGTGGGAGTCTGTTTCGGTACTTCCGGCCCCGGGGCGACCAATTTGGTGACAGGCATCGCTAACGCACACATGGACTCCATCCCGATGGTAATTATCACCGGTCAGGTCAGCCGGGCGGCCATCGGTTCCGATGCTTTCCAAGAAACCGATATTTATGGTATTACTCTCCCGATTGTTAAACATTCCTATGTGGCTAGAAATGCCCGGGAAGTAGCGAGAATCGTCGCTGAGGCCTTCCACATCGCCAGTACAGGACGACCGGGACCGGTTTTAGTCGATATTCCCAAAGATGTCGGTTTAGAACTATGCGATTATATCCCCGTCGAACCGGGAGATGTGAAACTAACCGGTTATCGTCCCACGGTTAAGGGTAATCGCCGTCAAATCGAGGCCGCTTTGCACCTCTTGGAAACCGCCGAAAAACCTTTACTTTACGTTGGCGGAGGTGCGATCGCAGCTAATGCCCACGCCCAAATTGCCGAGTTTGCCGAGCGTTTTCAGTTACCCGTTACCACCACGTTAATGGGTATCGGTGCTTTTGATGAACATCATCCCCTCTCGGTGGGAATGTTAGGAATGCACGGCACTGCCTACGCTAATTTTGCCGTGACCGGGTGTGATTTATTAATTGCCGTCGGCGCTCGTTTTGATGACCGAGTAACGGGGAAATTGGACGAATTCGCCTCGAAAGCTAAGGTAATCCATGTGGACATCGACCCGGCGGAAGTGGGCAAAAATCGCGCCCCTGACGTGCCGATTGTCGGGGATGTGCGGGTAGTTTTAGAACAAATACTCCAAAAAGCCAGAGAATTTGATTATCCCACTAATTCCGATCGCACCCAAGCTTGGTTAGCCCAGATCGAGCGCTGGCGGCAAGATTATCCCCTGCAAGTCCCCCTACCGGAAGGCAGACTTTCCCCCCAAGAAGTAATCGTTGAGGTGGGTCGTCAAGCACCCCACGCCTACTATACCACCGATGTGGGCCAGCATCAGATGTGGGCGGCCCAATTCCTCAAAAATGGTCCCCGACGTTGGATTTCTAGCGCGGGATTGGGGACGATGGGTTTCGGTTTACCTGCTGCGATGGGGGTAAAGGTGGCTATTCCCGATGAGGAGGTCATCTGTATTAGTGGTGATTCCAGTTTCCAAATGAATCTACAGGAATTGGCCACCCTAACCCAATTTAATATTCATGCCAAGACGATTATTATTAATAATGGTTGGCAGGGTATGGTACGTCAATGGCAAGAAGCTTTCTATGGGGAACGTTATTCTAATTCCAATATGGAAGCGGGAATGCCGGATGTGGAACTGTTAGCCCAAGCTTACGGCATTAAAGGCATTACTATTCGCCATCGAGATGAATTAGCCGCAAAAATTGCCGAAATGTTGGCCCATGATGGTCCGGTTTTGGTCAATGCGATCGTGACTAAGGACGAAAATTGTTATCCCATGGTCGCCCCCGGTCAAAGTAATGCCCGTATGATTGGTTTACCGAAAATTGTCACCGGGGGTTGTGAAATGCACAATTGTCCCAGTTGTGGCGCGGTTAACAGTTGGAATAATAAATTCTGTCCTGAATGTGGGGCGAAATTGTAGCTGAAAATTGTTAATTAATTAACCAGCCTCCGTTAAGTATAACGGAGGTTTTTGGCTTTTTCTCTACTGTGTGAATATCATAAGTAGGTAGGCGTTAAAAATTATCAGATGCCTCCTTATTAAGGGGGATCCCCCCGCCTATCGGCACCCCCCTTATCAAGGGGGGCAGGGGGGATCGAACCTAAAATCTATTCTTAATTTAATTATAACCAGCTACTTAGAAATTGTCAAACAGAAGCAATGGCAGCCCTAGAAAAGGCCCTAGAAAAAGAAGCGGAAAACTTGATCGCCACCGTGATTAAATTAGCAATATCTCAGTGACAACGGCAAGAGGCTGACATCAACACCATGGACGACAATTAAGAATGACAACCTAAAATCTTTTCGCTAATTTTGCCCTGGACTGCACCCTTTGCTCCTAAAATAGGCCATTGCGGCTAGACCCGAATATTGGTCTAGCATTTGCCCGTAGACTGAATAAAGCACGTTATAAAGATTATGGCCAAAGTTCTGGTATCCGATTCGATCGATCCGGTAGGAGTAGAAATTCTGTCACAGGTTGCCCAAGTGGACGTGAAAACAGGACTATCCGCTGAGGAAATCATTCAAATTATCCCCGAATACGACGCACTGATGCTCCGTTCCAGTACCCGCGTCACCAAAGAAATCGTCGAAGCGGGCAGCAAACTGCAAATTATCGGCCGCGCGGGGGTAGGAGTCGATAATATCGATGTTCCCGCGGCCACTCGTCAGGGTATTATTGTCGTTAACTCTCCCGAAGGTAACACGATCGCCGCTGCCGAACACGCCTTGGCCATGATGTTATCCCTCTCCCGTCATATTCCCGATGCCAATCAGTCGGTAAAAGCGAATAAATGGGAAAGAAATCGCTTTATCGGCACAGAAGTTTATAAAAAGAACCTAGGAGTCGTCGGTTTAGGTAAAATTGGTTCCCACGTCGCCGCCGTTGCTAGATCCCTAGGCATGAAAATTCTCGCCTACGATCCCTTTATTTCCAAAGAACGCGCCGATCAACTCGGTTGCACCCTGGTGGATCTAGAATTACTCTTTGCTGAGTCCGATTTTATCACTCTCCACGTCCCGAAAACTGCCGAAACCCAGCATCTCATCGGTCGGGAAACCATCGCTAAGATGAAACCCACGGTCCGCATCATTAACTGTTCCAGAGGCGGCATTATCGATGAGTTGGCTTTAATTGAAGCCCTCGAATCCGGTAGAATCGCCGGGGCAGCCTTGGATGTATTTGAACAGGAACCTTTAGGCGAATCTAGATTAAGAGAATTATCTAACGTCATCCTCACTCCCCACCTAGGTGCATCGACTACGGAAGCACAGGTGAATGTGGCTATTGATGTGGCCGAACAAATTCGCGATGTCCTCCTCGGTTTGCCAGCGCGCTCGGCTGTTAATATCCCCGGACTAACTCCCGATGTTATGGAAAAACTGCGCCCTTACCTGCAATTAGCGGAAACTATGGGTAATCTCGTCAGTCAGTTGGCAGGAGGTCGCTGTGACTCGTTAAATGTCCGTTTACAGGGAGAATTGGCCACTAAAGACAGTCAACCCCTAGTGATAGCGGCCATTAAGGGTTTACTTTCCCAAGCCCTCCGGGAACGGGTAAACTATGTTAATGCGGCGATCGAAGCTAAGGAACGCGGTATCCGGGTAATCGAAACCCGGGATGCTTCCACCCGCGACTATTCGGGATCGATTCATTTGGAAGCTAATGGTTCTATGGGGACCCATTCCGTCACTGGGGCGCTGTTAAGCACCGGAGAAATCCGCATTACTGACCTCGATGAGTTCCCCATTAACGTGCCACCGAGTAATCATATGTTATTCACCCTTCACCAGGATATGCCCGGTATTATCGGCAAAATTGGCGCACTTTTAGGCAGTTTTAATGTCAATATCGCCAGTATGCAGGTAGGACGCAAAATTATTCGCGGTGACGCAGTTATGGCCCTGAGTCTCGATGATCCTTTACCAGAAGGTCTTCTCTCGGAAATTACTAAAGTCCCCGGTATCCGTGATGCTTATACAGTGAAACTCTAGATTAAATCAGTTATCAGCTTCTGAAGGCAAGGGGCAACCCCCCACCCCCCCTAGGGTTGATTCAAGGTAGGGTTGATTCATGAATCAACCCTACTACCAACATCGGGGGGGTGGGGGGGCAAGGGGGGCTAATCTAAGAATAAGCGGTTTAAATGCGTCTTAGCTTAATCAGTAATCAGTGAAAAGAAAGCTCCGCACTTGCCACTTAAGTAGGGAGGCACAATTATTTGTAGGATGGGTTAGCGGTAGCGTAACCCATGCGGGCGTTGGGTTTCATGCTTCAACCCAACCTACGTTCATCTTATATTTAATTCCACCCACCTACTTAATACTGTTGACTGAAAACTCAAATCTGATAACTGATCACTGATCACTGATATATGTCTAATAGTTGGTGGGAAATTACGGTTTTGTGCGAACCTAGTCTCGAAGAAACGGTTTTCTGGAGACTGGAAAATTTTGGCTGTTCGGGAACGGCCACTGCTAAAAAACAATCCTCTTTAGAGATTAAGGCCTATATACCAGAAATTAAAGCGCAATTGCCCGATTTAGAGGCACTAAGCCTCTGGTTAAAGCAGGATGCTTTGATTTTAGGTTTTCCCGAACCTGTCAGCCATTGGCAGTTAATGGACGAGGAAGACTGGGCCAGCAGTTGGAAACAACATTGGCAAATTAGCGAGATCGGCGATCGCTTTTTGATCTGTCCTGCTTGGTTAAATCCCCCCGAAAATAACCAGAGATTGGTGATTAAAATTGACCCCGGTTCCGCTTTCGGCACGGGAACGCATCCAACCACGCAATTATGTCTAGAATCCCTAGAAATGCGTTTAAGTAGCCATCCAGAGCCTAAAATTATCGCCGATATCGGTTGTGGTTCCGGCATACTCGCGATCGGAGCGATTTTATTGGGGGCCAAAAAAGTTTATGCTGTCGATACAGATCCGCTGGCGGTGAATGCGACGCGCAGTAATCGCCATCTCAACCGAATTAACCCCGAAAATTTAGCTATTAATCAGGGTAGTGTCGAGGAGTTATTAGAATTAATTCCCGATGGTGTCGATGGCATCGTTTGTAATATTTTAGCCGAGACAATTATCGCTTTAATGCCCGAAATCAACCGTCTGGCAAAACCCACCACTTGGGGAATTTTAAGCGGCATCCTCGTCACCCAAGCACAAGCAGTTACAGATATTTTAGAACCCCAAGGCTGGACAGTGGCTGCCCTGTGGAAACGTCAAGAATGGTGTTGTCTTCAAATTCGTCGCGCTCTGGATTAATATAGCTATCAGTTATCAGCTTCTGAAAGCAAGAAGCAGCAAAAAAAATCTGGCAATTCTCCTACCCAAAAAGAAGGTTAGAAACTAAGTAGATTTAAGCTTTTAGCTTAACAAATGACAGTTTTCCACCACAGGGGAGTTCCAATGATACTTTACCGAAATTTTGGGTTAAAGCCCCGTCCTTTTAGGACGGCTTTTTAAACTATATCTTGTTAACTTAACTTTTATTGTGCTATACTGATTTTGTCTAAGTCCCCCCTGCGTAAAATGTTTGTCTTAGAGTTTAAAGTTAAAGCTAAAACTCAACAGTATCAAGCCATAGACGATGCTATTCGTACTGCTCAATTCATCCGTAACAAATGTGTAAGGTTA
>NZ_JACJSW010000095.1:0-20893 GCF_014698375.1 Microcystis flos-aquae FACHB-1344
TGTCAACATATCAGCTATGTACACTGGTTTAGGAAAATTGTCTATTCAATCTGAAAAATGGCGTTCTGGGGTTGTCATGTTCTTAAATGTAAAGTTTTGTTACGAGATTCAACATTTCTGCACTCAAACCAATCAAACAATCTTCATCGAGTCCTAATGAATTGGCAAATCGAGAATAGGTGTTCCAGTCTAATAAAACCCCAACTCGTTCCCCTTGCTCATTTGTTAAGTATTCTACTGGCTTGGACATATTAGAAACACTCACAATACAATATAATCCTATTTTAGTAATTAATTCCAGAAAATGCCATCGATCGCCGATAAGGTTATCTTATTTTTGTTTTCCTAATTGTTGGCTTTTCTAAAAAGTTGAAAAAGTACGGGCGAAGCATTCGGATAGAAAATCTTTGGTTTCAGCGATAGGTTATTGTCCGAATGCTGGAGGCAATTGCCGATAAGGTTATCTTATTTTTGTTTTCCTAATTGTTGGCTTTTCTAAAAAGTTGAAAAAGTACGGGCGAAGCATTCGGATAGAAAATCTCTGGTTTCAGCGATAGGTTATTGTCCGAATGCTGGAGGCAATTGCCGATAAGGTTATCTTATTTTTGTTTTCCTAATTGTTGGGGTTTCTAAAAAGTTGGTGCGTTACGGCAATATTTAGACCTTGATTTTTTCCCTAAAAACAATGGATGCCTAACGCACCCTACGTTTATTTTTGTTTTCCTAATTGTTGGGCCTTATAAAAAGTTTCTAAACTGTGACTATCCCCGACAAAACGCCAGTGCCAGGGTTCATAATTAATACCCTGGGGATTATTTTCAGGGAAAGATAACTCGAAACTATACTGGGCAGCGTTATTTTGCAACCAACGAAAAGCGGCAGTATTAGCAAAACTGCTACTTAAATTTGTGGCGGGAGCGTGACCATCGCCAATATCGATCGCATAACCGGTATGATGTTCGCTGTAACCCGGAGGTGCGCTCACTTCTGCTCGTTTGCGGGTTTGCTGATTGCGTTGTTTTTTAACTTCAAAAAAGAGCTTTTCTTGGGTTGCTTTCGATCGAAATGCGGAAATCGGCATTAAAATCACCCCCGACCTTCTCGCGTCACTCTGCATCTCGATAAAAGCCTTGGCTGCCGGTTTCCTTAAACGCATAGCACCATCCCCAGTAATAGGGGCTAATTCCGTCTCTGGAGCCTCTTGATAGGGTAAATGACCTAGAATGTTCTCAATGGGGCTAGGAGTGGCTTTAATGGGGGGGGATGGGTTAATAACCGGTTTTTCTACGGTAGCAGGGGGACGATTCAAGACTGCTATGGCAATTAGGCCGGTTCCCACCAGAGCAAGTAAACCGCTGGCGATCGCTATGAGACCATTAGGATTAGTAGTTTTTCTGTACTGGTTGTCCCGCAAAGCTTCGGGAATATCATCGATCGGTTTCACGGTTTACTTACCCTCCTGCACCATAATTACATTATTCCCCGGCCACTCCATCTTGACGAGCAGCGTGTTGAACGGCGGCGGCCACAGCCGTAACTACACGACTATCAAAAACCGAGGGAATAATATTCTCTCGATCAAGATTAGCAGGAGTGATCAGAGAAGCGATCGCTTTGGCCGCTTCCAGATACATATTATCGGTGATTGCCCTAGCGCGACAGTCCAGGGCCCCGCGAAATAATCCGGGGAAAGCGAGAACATTATTAATCTGATTGGGATAATCGCTGCGTCCGGTAGCCACCACGGCCACTAAATCATTGATTAATTCCGGTTGAATTTCGGGAATCGGATTAGCCATGGCAAACACGATCGCATCTTTAGCCATTCCCTTGACCATTTCGGGAGTCAATACCCCCGGTGCGCTCACCCCCAAGAAGACATCAGCGCCTTTAAGAGCATCCCCTAGCTTACCACTGGCAGCCACGGCCCAAGCTTGTTTTTCTGGGGTTAAATCGTCCCGTTTTTGGGAGAGGATACCAAGGGAATCACAGAGGATTATATCTGTGGCTCCTGCGGTTTTAAAGAGAGTAGCGATGGCGATACCCGCCGCACCCGCACCATTAATGACGATTTTGACTGTATCAAGCGATTTTTTGACCAATTTGAGGGCATTAATCAGGGCAGCCAGGGAAACGATCGCTGTACCGTGTTGATCATCGTGGAAAACGGGAATATTTAATTCCGCTCGCAGACGTTTCTCGATTTCAAAACAGCGTGGCGCGCCGATATCCTCTAGGTTAATGCCACCAAAAACCGGAGCGATTCTTTTGACGGTTTCGATGATTTCTTCGGGGTCTTGGGTGGCTAAACAGATGGGAAAAGCGTCAATTCCGGCGAATTCCTTGAATAACATTGCCTTCCCTTCCATTACTGGTAGGGCAGCCTCCGGCCCGAGATTTCCTAATCCTAATACCGCGCTACCATCGGTAACTACAGCGACGGTGTTGCCCTTGATGGTCAATGAGTACACTTGTTCGGGGTCGTGGGCGATAGCGGTGCAGATGCGACCAACTCCGGGGGTGTAGGCCATGGCCAGGTCATCTTGGGAGGTGAGGGGAATACGACTCTCAATGGAGATTTTACCCCGACGATGGAGATCGAAGGTGCGATCGGAAACTTTCAGGAGTTTAACATCCGGTAGAGCTTTAACCGCGGCGATAATCTGTTCCGCTTGGTCGGTACTAGCGGCATCAACCATCACCTCGCGGGTGCTAATCTTTAAATTGCGTTCGATCAGAGAAATTTGCCCTAAATTACCCCCGACATCGGCGATCGCATTGAGGACAGAAGCGAAGGTTCCCGCTTGATTGGGGATTTCTATCTTGAGACTTAAACTATAGCTAGGATTGGGCGTTAAATGAACCATGCTGAAGGCTTCCAATACTGATAAATATTGATTATCTTCTATCTGTGAAGGACTTTGGTATCTAATCGCGCAGTTTCTTTAGCTATTAGGGTTTCTCTGGGCCTAACACCAGGGGAGCGGGGTGTGGGGTGTGGGGTGTGGGGTGTGGGGAGAAGGTAGGAAGGCTGCATCTCACATTTGCAAAAATACCGACAATCAGCAATTATCAGTCACTCTCAAATGCGTACAAATGTATTAGTAACTGCCTGTAAGCAGCCCACCGAAAAGCTAATGCGCTCCGGGGTTTGGGGGGTAGAACCCCCCAAAAGCCTGGATTGAGTAATAAAATCGGAAGTAAAGCCCAATTTTAAAAGAGAGTTTTCCCTTAAAAATCCCAACTTAGTAGATTGACAAAAATGAGATGCACCCTAAATATTCCACATTTGTTGATAAGCAGTTTCTAAATCTCTGGTAAATTGTTTGGCATTCCAGAGGGGAGATGTATGACGAGATTGACGTAATTGATAACGGACTTCTTCCCTCAAATTTTTATCCAATCCTAACTTAATTCCCCACTGCACATATTCCTCATCACTCCAAGCTATACCCTGACTAATGCCAGCATTTTTCATAAAAGTATAGCTATTGCGGGCCGCAAATTGTTCACCAACCCTAGTGACTAAAGGAATCCCCATCCAGAGGGTTTCTAAGGTTGTGGTAGCACCATTATAGGGATAGGTATCGAGAACTATATCAGCAATTCCTAGATTAGCGCGATGGGTTTCCTCATTGAAATCATTGGGCAAAAATCTTAATCTATCTTGACTAATTCCCAATTCGTCGGCACTTTTGAGAAATAATTCTCGAATGGTTTCTTGGTCGGCAAAACCTTTGATTAAAAGATAGCTATTAGGAACCTGTTGGAGAATCTGCAATTGCAGATAAATCATGTTTAAGGTGCGTTTTAATCCCGATTGCACGGTCAGATAAATAATAGCATCATCGGGAATATTTAAATCAGTTCTTCTCCTAGTAGGAACACCCACTTCAAAACCATCTACAGATAAATAAGAGTTAGGAAGTCGGATGATTTGTTCTGAATAGATTTCTTGACCATTTTCGGGTAAAACGTAGTTATCGGCGATAAAATAATCAATCGCAGGGATTCCCGACGCATCTAATCCTAACCAAGTTACCTGTATCGGTGCTGGTTTTAAGGCCATTACTAGATAAGTGGTATTATTGGTTAAGCTATCAAGATCCACTAAAATATCTAATTTGTCTTGACGAATTTGGGCAGTTATTTGTTCAATTTTTGCTGGCAAGTTATAGCTATAATCTGAGTTATTTTTAAACCATTTTTCAGTAATTTCGTCCGCTGCTTGGTTGACAAAATAGGTGTAAATTTCAAATTTATCTCGATTATGATAGTGAAATAACCAGCGACTTAACCAACCCACAGAATGGCGACGGAGAGTATAGGCAATATAACCAATTTTTATTTTTCTTGCTGGAGATTTTGGAGAATAAACAGGAGCAATATAGTTATAGCGTGTTCTTACATCTGCTTGAAAAATTTCCGCTAGTTTACTTTGTAAATAGCGATTAATTTTCGGATTATCTTGATAGTAGGGAAGACAGCTACTAACTCCTAAAATAGAGTCGATAATAAAGGGACGTGCATTAAATTGTTCGGCATTAATTTGTCGCTCGATTAGTTGTGTTAATTCATCGATAAATTTAGGTAAATTTCCCCAGTCTCCCTTAGCTTGTAAAATACCAATTACCAGAGAAATTCCGAACAGCTTTTCAGTAGTTGTCTGGCAATTTTTATAAAAATTGTCGGCAATTTCTAGAGCTTTTTTATAGTCAACAGTGGTGGTTTTGTAAAGATTAAACAAACTATTTTGTAGGTATAAATTATCTGGTAGAAAGCGCAAACAAAGTTCTACTAAATTAATGGCAAATCCACTTTGCTTTTGTTGATAACCATAATTTACAATTGCTGAGATAACTTTGGACGCAATTATTTCTGGATTATTGATATGTAAGGCTGCTAATTCTAAAAAGTAGATGGTATCAGTACAGGGGTAGATTAAAACTTTTTCCGTCACTCGCAGCAGTAAATCAAGATTAATTGCTGCTGTAGCTGTATTCTCTAACAGTTCAAATACACACCAATCATTGCACTTTTCCATAGCAAATGTTTGGAATTGTATTTCTAATTCCATCAGATGCAGGAGATTATTTAAAAAACTAGGATTAAGATTTTGTAGCTGCCATCGAATTAGATAACTTGTCTCTAGTCTTTGGGAATTTTCTTGTCTGGTTGCCTCTGCATCTAAGATTTGAGTTAAAGTTTCTATCCACCCCGATAATTCTGATTCGGCTGCTTGACTCAACACCAGTAACCAAGTAGCTTGTGCGTCTTCTTCTCTATCTTGTAAAAGATAGGCTAATCCTAGATAAAAATAATCCTCAATTACCAGAGAATTGTTTTCAATTAATTGTTCATAAAACTGCACCACCAGTTGATAATTGTTGTCGTTTAAATGGGTTTGTATGTCTTGATGCCATTGCATAGTTTTTATCCGCTAAGATTGACAATAAATATTCCACATTTGCCGATAAGCAGTTTCTAAATCTCTGGTAAATTGTTTGGCATTCCAGAGGGGAGATGTATGACGAGACTTTCGGAGTTTCCAACGGACTTCTTCTCTTAAATTTTTATCCAATCCTAACTTAATTCCCCACTGCACATATTCCTCATCACTCCAAGATATACCCTCAGTTATTCCCGCATTCATCATTAAAGTATAACCGTTGCGTGATGACCATTGTTGCCCCACCTTAACCACCAGAGGAATTCCCATCCAGAGGGTTTCTAAGGTGGTTGTACCACCATTAAAGGGATAGGTGTCCAAAACCACATCAGCGATGGCTAAATTTGCCCTGTAGGTTTCCGTCTGATAGAGAGGAAGCATCTTAATTCGATTAGTTTCTACCCCAACTTCTGCGGCAATTTGACAGAATAAATCTAGGAGAGAATTATCATCAGCAACTCCTTGAATCAGGAAATAACTATTAGCTACGGATTTGAGGATTTGCATTTGTAAGCGAATCATCGCAGGATTCCGCTTAATTGCTGTTTGAGAACTTAGATAAATAACCGCATCGTTATTAATATCTAAATCTTCTCTTCGCAGGGTAGGAACGGCTATTTCAAAACCATCCACAGCGACAAAAGCATCAGGTAAACGCCAGATTTTTTCTTGATAATATTCTTGGGCATTTTCTGGTAGTACATAAGGATCCGCTAAAAGATAATCTACTGCGGGTAAACCGGAACCATCAAAACCTAACCAGTTAACTTGAATAGGAGCAGGTTTTAAGGCAATAACTTGGACAACCATTGGTCCGGTACCACTATCTAAATCCACAAGAATATCGATGTTATCTTCTTTGATTTTGCGGTAGGTTGCTAGGGAATCAGCAGTAGCATGATAGATTTTATCTGCGGGATTAGAAAACCATTTTTTAGTTATTTCATCCACGGGTTGACTCACCATATAAAGGTGAATATCAAACTGCTCACGATTGTGATAATTGATAGTCCAACGACTCAATAAACCGACGGGATGACGTTTTAAGGTTTGGGACATGTAACCAATTTTCAGTTTTTTATCGGGATTATATTCTCTGGATTTGTCAAAACCTTCCTCCTGAAAACCCAGCATTTCTTTGTAGGTTTCTTGGAAAAAAATACTAATCTGATTTAAAAGCGGTCGATTCTCTTTCGGGTTATCTTCATAGTAAGAAATCGGGTTCATAACTGTTAGTAAAGCTTCCCGAACTAAGGGATGTATATCTTGGGGCTTTTTTTCTATAAATTTTTTAATTAAGTGTTTATACTCTTGACAAATACTAGAAATGTCATTCCATTTTGAGGCTCGTAAAGAACCATTAAAGAGAAGAGATTGACTAAACATTTTTAAATCAATTGTTTGACTTTTGTCTTTCAACTTATTGACTAAATTGATGGCTTTTTCATAGTCAGGTAAAGAGATATAAAACCAAAATAAATTAACTTCTAAGTACAAATTTTCGGGATAAAGGGGAAGAAAAGCTTCCGCTAAGTCAACGGAATAAATAGGTTGATATTTCTCAAAAGCAAAGCGTCGGGTAACAGTGATGACGTGATTAAGTAATTCTAGAGAATTGTCAAGATAGGGTAAACTTAACCGAACTAATTCTATGGTATATTCATGAGCATAAGGTATGACGGCAATTACTACCCGTTCCAATAATTGAGAGTTAACTGAACCCTGAGTAATTAATTCTAGTATTTGCCATTCTTGCAGTTGTTGAGGATGAAATCTATTTAATTTAATTTCAACGAGAGTTAAATGCAGTAAATTATCGAGATAACTGGGATTAATTTCCTGTAGATGTTTACGAATTAACCAAGTGATTTCTAGATTTTCTAACTCTAATTGTCGGTTAGCTTCGGCTGCTAAAATATTGCTTAATTCTAGCAGCCATGAATCAGTTTCCTGTTCTTCTCCTTGAGTGAAAACAAATAACCAAGTAGCTTGTGCTTCTTCTTCTTTTGCCTGCAAAAGATAGGATAATCCTAAATACCAATAATAACTAATTTCTAGGGGTTCTCTTTCTATCAGTTCTTCGTAAAACTGACTAACAATATCGTATTGATTGTTTTCTAAAGCGGTTTTAACTTCATTTTGCCAAGACATGATTTAATTCTCTCCTTAATTAACTTTCACAATAGATTTGCCACATTTGACGATAGGAGCTTTCCACATCTTTAGTAAACTGACGTGCATTCCAAATCTGTGCTGTTTGACGAGAAGCTTGCAATTGCATGGCTATTTTTTTTCTTAATTCCTCATCCATTCCTAATTTTATTCCCCAATCGATATACTCCTCATCACTCCAAGCAATACCCTCGCTAATTCCCGCATAAGTCATAAAAGTATAACTGTTACGACTGGCCCATTGTTGACCAACTTTTGTCACTACAGGAATACCCATCCAAAGAGTTTCTAGAGTAGTGGTTGCACCACTGTAGGGATAGGTATCGAGTACCACATCGGCAATTTGGAGATTAGCGCGATGAATTTCCTCCGTAGCAACTCCTGAGAGAAAGCGCAATCTATTTTCATCGATTCCTTCCTCTTTAGCAATGCTGATAAATAAATCTTTGATTAGCTTTTCACTTCCCGCACCTTTGATTAATAAATAACTGTTAGGTACTGCTTTAATAATCTGCATTTGTAAGCGAATTGTGGCAGGATTTCTTTTTAATCCCACTTGCAAAGTTAAATAAGTAACTGCCTCTGCTGGTATGTTTAAATCCTCTCGGGTTAGAGTTGGTGTCCCGATTTCAAATCCATCCACGGCAAGATAACAATTAGGTAAGCGCCAAAGCTTCTCTTGATAAAACTCCTGAGCATTTTTTTCTAAAACTAAATTATCTACAAGGAAGTAATCAATAGCAGGTATTCCCGTGGCATCTAATCCTAACCATGTTATTTGAATCGGTGCAGGTTTAATTGCCATAACTCCACAGGTGGTATCCTTAGTTATACTATCTAAATCTACTAAAATATCGATGTTATCTTGATTAATTTGTTCAGCAATAATTTGGGGATTTGCTGGTAAATTATCATACTTATCCACCTTATTTTTAAACCATTGTTCCGTAATATCGTCCTCGACTTGATTGACTAGGTAGAGATGAATATTAAAGTTATCTCGTTGATGATAATGAATTAACCAGCGACTTAAAAACCCGACGGAATGTCGCCGTAAAGTATGGGCAATATAGCCAATGTTTAGTTTTTTATTGACATCTTTAGGTTTCTGAGACTCGATAGTAACTTGATTAAATCTTTTTCTAACTGCCTCTTGAAATAGTTTAGCTAACTGATTAGTTAACCAGCGATTGCCTACTAAGTCATCTTTTAAATAAGCTAAGGGAGAAGTAATAGAAATAACCTCAGCTTGATTTCTCATGGGACATTGACACCGTTCTAAATTATTTTGAATTGCTTGATAATATTCCTGAGCTTTATTGCCAATATTTAACCAATTACCTGCTAAAAGTTCCGTATAGAGCAGCAGATAAATACTATCCAGTTTTGATACTTTATCATTGGATAAATTCCTGATTTTATTGGCAGTTTCCAAGGCCAACTCAAAGTTACCAGTCTCGATATAGTATTGATGAATTTTATGCAAAAGTAGTAAGCGATCGGGTATAATATCTAGGCAGCTAAGAGTCAAAATAACAGCATTAGTTTTATCGGTATAATAAATTTTTTCAATATGTTGTTCGATAATTTCCAATATTGCCGATTGTTGTGACTCTATTTTTAAAAGGGTTATGATAATGTCCAGAACTTCTTGCGCTGGCCAATCTAGAAGTCTATAGATTGTGTTTAGGAGTAAATTTATATCGAAAGTTGTTAACTTGTCCGAACTAATTAAATCAACTATTTGCCAATCTTTAAGTTTTTGGGGATAAAAATATTCTAGCTTAATTTCTAACAGGACTAGATATAATAAATTTTCTAGTTTATCTGGATTTATCTGGTAGATATGCTGACGAATTACCCAGCTTAATTGCCAATTTTTTAGCTTAACTTGTCTTCGCGCTTCCCCATCCAAAATATTGACTAAATCTGCTGTCCACAGCATCACCTCCTGTTCATCCCCTTGACTGAGGACGAATAACCATGTGGTTTGCGCTTCTTCTTCCCTAGCTTCCAAAAGATAGGCTAATCCTAAATACCAATAATGACTAATTTCTAGGGGTTCTTTTTCTATCAGTTCTTCGTAAAACTGACTAACAATATCGTATTGATTGTTTTCTAAAGCGGTTTTTACTTCATTTTGCCAAGACATGGTTTAATTCTCCCTAATTAACTTTCACAATAGATTTGCCACATTTGACGATAGGCAATTTCTACATTTTTAGTAAACTGACGTGCATTCCAAATCGGGGAAGTTTGTCTAGATTCATCTAATTTAGCGATAACTTTGCGTCTCAGGTTTTCATCCTTACCTAACTTAATCCCCCAGTCGATATACTCCTCATCACTCCAAGCAATACCCTCACTAATTCCCACATTAACCATTAAAGTATAACTATTTCTCGATGACCATTGTTGACCAACTTTTGTAACCAAAGGTATCCCCATCCACAGCACATCTAAAGTCGTCATTCCTCCCGTAAAAGGATAGGTATCTAAAACCACATCAGCTATTCTTAAATTTGCTCGATAAATTCCTGTGGGATAGAGGGGTAAGATTTTTAATCTCTCATAATTAATTCCTTCTTCCTCGGCAACTTTGAAAAATAATTTTTCCACTGATTTAGCATCACTTAACCCTTGAATACTCAAATAACTATTAGGAACTGCCTTTAAAATTTGTAGCTGAAGTCGAATAGTTTCAGGGTTACGTTTAACCCCCGTTTGTACGGTTAAGTAATTAATTGCATCCTCTGGAATCCCTAAATCATCTCTTCGGAGAGAGGGGTAAGCAACCTCGACACCATCCAGACAAATATAGGAATTAGGTAAGCGCCAAATTTTTTCTCGGTAATATTCCTGTGCATCTGCTGGTAAAACGTAATTATCAGCAAGATAGTAATCAATTGCAGGAATTCCTGACGCATCAAAACCTAACCAAGTCACTTGTATTGGTGCAGGTTTTAGTGCCATGACTTGACAGGTAGTATTATTAGTGATGCTGTCTAAATCTACCAAAATATCAATGTTATCTTGACTAATTTTTTCAGCAATTAGCAGCGGGTTATCAGGTAAATTATAGCAAGCATTTACCTGATTTCTAAAATCATTTTTAGTGATAAAATCTTCTTGTTGAGATACTAGGTATAAGGAGATATGAAATTCATTATAGTCATGATACTTCATTAACCATCTAGAGATTAATCCGATAGAATGATTATATAAAGTATGGGCAATATAGCCAATTTTAAGAACTTTATTGGCATCTTTAATAGTCGATTTTTGCAGAGAATGACAGTTAGAATTATTGCGAACATATTCCTGAAAAAGTTGACCAACACAATTACTAATATAACGATTTTTTCTTGGGTTATCTTCTAGGTAAGCTAGAGGGGATAAAATTGTTAGGGATGGTTTATTCAATAATCTGGGACATTCTCGATTAGCGATACTTTTTTGCAAGGATTCTGCATATTCTTCAATATCTGCCTTAATATCGACCCAATTACCACTAAATAATTTGACATAAAGAGCAATATAATCAGCTACAGCTTGAGAAGGCAACCCTTGACAACTTGTTTTTAATTGATTAGCTACTTGCATAGCAGCGGCAAAATCTCGATTATCAAAATAACATTGATAAAGTTCAGCTAACAGATAAATTTGCTCTGGTTCCACTGCTAAACAAGTATTAATAATATCAATAGCCAATGGTTTATTATTCATGGCTAGAGAAGGTACTTTAGCTTCTACTACTTTGATGAAAGTTTGTCGCTGACAGTTAGATTGAAATATTGCCTCTAAGTAAGGGACAATTTCTGGTATCTGATAATCGAGAAATTTTTCTAAAACTTCTGCTAATAAACTTAACTCCAGACTCTGGAAATTATTTGTTTTTAACACATCGACAAATAACCAAGTTTTTAACTGCTCTTTTTCAAAATAATTCAAATTAATTGCTAATAAAATAAACCGCAGTAAATTATCAATATTATCGGGACTAATCTCGCGAATATGTCCTCGAATTAACCAACTGGTTTCTAAATTGCCTAACTCTAATTGTCTTCGCGCTTCCCCATCCAAAATATTGACTAAATCTGCTGTCCACGCAGTCATTTCCTGTTCATCCCCTTGACTGAGGACGAATAACCAAGTAGTTTGTGCTTCTTCTTCCCTAGCTTCCAAAAGATAGGCTAATCCTAAATACCAATAATGACTAATTTCTAAGGGTTCTTTCTCCGTAATTTCCTCATAAAACTGGCTAACTTGCCAGAAATCCCCTTGGATAACTGCCGGTTCAACTTGGGAATGCCAAGACATAAGTATTTATCGTTAAGTGTCTCTACTAGCGTACCCAAATAGAAGCAAAATTTTTCTATATAAGTAAAATTTATCAGTCGCTCAGGGGTTGGGTTTTGGGGTGGTCACTGCGTGCGTGTTGCGGGGGGTTTTGGGATTTTAGTTGAAATTCCCCATTCCCTCACCTCTCCATTCCCCACCTGTCACTCTCCACCCAGTTTCAATGCGTCCTAGCTTACCATCAATGTCAGCCAAGAGTCAGTTTTTTGAAAGATTTTCTAAATAAACCAATAAATCGGCCATAGCTTGATAATCGGGCTGAAATTTGGGCATTGGTGGGGTTTTACCGCTAATTACCTGTTCAATCAGACTAATTCTCGATTTGCGATGGGAAACGTCCTCTAAACTCGGTCCGACGATGCCATCAGCAAACTGGCCGTGACAAGCAGCACAGTTAATCTGAAAGATTTCGTAACCGCGACTGACATTACCTTGTAGGGATAACACCTCTTTAATGTAGGGATCCGACATCTTAGCCAGATGAAAAGTGATTAAAAAGGTGCTAATCAGGAACAAAACCACGATTATAACCATTAAGAATCGATAAAGCCCGAATTTTGGTTTAACTAACTGACTATTCACGCAAGCTGCCGAAGGAAAGATGAGTTTCTCTTTACATTTTGCAACTTTTTGCCCCAAAATTCCACCGCCGCTGCTAGAGATAGGCAAATGGAGAATAATATAAGACAAAAGTGCATCTTTTTCTAACCCTCTAGCAATGAACCTATTAACCAGACTGGAAGATTGGCCCTATATTATCTTACCTATCACCATCATCCTCAGTTTCCTGCTGTTGGGATGGCTCGTAGAAAAGCGCGTTGTCAGTCAACTTTTATCAATTGCCAGAGAAAAAAACCTGCGTTTCTCGGAAGGGGTTTTACGTTCCCTTCGTGGATTAAGCATACTTTGGTTCGGACTTTTGGGTTTAAATATTGCCCTCTCCCTTCCTAATCTTCCCCTCTTTCCCTCCCTCATTCTCCTGAGCAAAACATTTCTGCTAGTGGCTTTTTTAGCTTCGGCTACTTGGGTTGTTGCTCAATTATCCGTGGAAATATTACGAGTTTATACCACGGGAGATGATGGCATTTCTTCCCTAACTTCCCTATTTGAATTTCTCGCCAAAGTTCTGATTTTTAGCTGCGGTTTTTTGCTGATTTTAAGCTCGATTGGCATTTCTATAACTCCCCTGCTTACTGCCTTGGGTATTGGGGGTGTTTCCCTCGGTTTAGCTCTCCAAAATACCCTAGCTAATTTAATGTCGGGGATTAATATTATCACTTCTAAAAAAGTTAGACCGGGAGATTATATTGAACTGAGAACGGGAGAAGCTGGTTATGTGCGAGATGTGGATTTAAGATGCACAGTCATCGAAGAAATTACCAATAATCTTTTGGTTATTCCCAATGCTCAGATCATTTCTTCTAGTTTCCGTAACTATAGTTTACCAGATCACTCCCTACTGATTCCCGTGGAAGTGGGCATTAGTTACGATAGTGACTTAGAAAAAGTCGAAAAAGTTACCCTAGAAGTTATGCAAGAAATCGCTCAGTTATTGCAACCTCACCTCGGTAACTATAAACCCTTGATTCTTTATGGTAAACTCGATTACTATAGCATTGTGCTAACAGTTTATCTCAAGGTGGTAGAAGAAGAATTTTTTCAACATCTCACCATTAAACACGAATTTATTAAACTCCTACACCGACGCTATCAGCAAGAAGGAATTAAACTTCCCTATCCAATTCTTTTTCCCTATCCCCCCAGTAATCCCCCTAGTTAACCTCAATTTGCTATCGCAACAAACAATTGAAATGCGCGGACAAATTACAATTGATAATTCTCCTCAAAAAACTTACGAGTCATCGGTTGGACAACTTCAATACCGTGGCCTTCTCCTAATAATTCTAGGGGTTTTCCTTCCACTTGAATCCAGACTTTGGCATTGGGATCCTCGGTAGTAGTAGTATAGATGATTTGTGCCAAACGACCGATTAACATATCAGGACCATCATCATTGCCAAACTCGCGCGAGAGATTAATCTTAATTCCCGTTTTATCTACTTTTAAATCCAGTAATTTAGTCCCGGGGGGAATAGTAGTCATGTCCTGAGGATTACTTGGACCAGCTAATAGAATCTTCAATACTGCTGTTAACTCTCGGTCGTCGCTATCCGCTTTTTGAACGGTAATTTCTTGGGTGACTAATTGATTACCCGTATCGGTCACTTTTAACCAATAAACCTGTCGAGTTTCCCTAACAGGAATAGCTGCAGGAGTTGCTGTCGGACTTGTCTTCACTGGACCAGGAGAAAGCGGTTCAACAATTGGTGATTGACTTATCGGCACCGGACTGGGAGATTCAATCGGGTTTTCACTGGTTTTCTGGGAGGAAGATAGGTGATGGACGGCAAACCAAGCAGTGGCCCCACCAGCAGTAAATAAAGCGAGGCCGATACCAATTATCCAAGGCAAAGAGATTTTATCACTAGAGCGAGAACTAGGCATAATTCAGTTATCAGTTATCAGTTATCAGTTATCAGTTTTAAGTTATCAGTTATCAGTTTTAAGTTTTAAGTTTTAAGTGAGCAGTTATCAGTTTTAAGTGAGCAGTCGAACGCTTTTATTCTCGCCATCTCCCCACTTCCCCACTTCCCCACCACCCCACTTCATAATTGATAATTCATAATTCCCACTTCCGATCTCCTGTTTTCCGACCGTTAAATTTAATTGGGGTTCCCCGATCGAGGTTCAATGCTGCCAAAGGCGGCTATACTCAGCTTATCATCGTCGATCTGCAATTGGAGAAGGCGGGCGATAATTCCTTGTTTCTCGAAGTTTTTTAAATCTAACTGGGTGGATATACCCTCGGCAAACCCCTTGAGAAGGCGCGAGGAGATGCGACGACCATTAAGAGTGGCTGTGGGGTCAATAAGCTCGATTTTTCGCCCCTGCACTAGCTTAAATCCCACTTCTAGGCTCAGATCGAGACTGGCTGCGGGACCGTCCGGCCCTTGGGTCTCTAGCTGCAGGCTGAGGGCGACTCGATTATTATTAAGAAAATTAAAATTTGCTTGACTAAGTTGATATTTTGTGCTATGCGATTCTTCCCTAGATGGAATCAGATTATTAATCAGGGTCTGAATTTGTTCTTTGACCGCTGCTGATTGTAAAGCTTGATTAACATTAGTTTCCGTGAGGACAAGATGCAATGCTCCCGCAGCCGTTCGGCGCAAGGCGGCGGCTAAACTGCTGTTTTTTTGCTGTAATTGCCGCAAATCGAGGCTAATTGGCTCAGTTTCTAGCTCGATCTTCTCAATGCGAACATCAGCAAGGGGATAAATTCCCCGTGCGGAAATGCGAACTCGAGCGATTTTGCCTTGCAGAGCCTGATAATTGGGAGTATTATCGACCCTGACGGCTAATTGTTCCACTTTTTGGACTTGGGAGCGAAGGGTATGGGCTAAAACCGTATCGATAATTGCCCCTGCGGGAGTTAACAGGGTCAAAACACCAGCGAGAGTGATTGTTAGCCATTCCATCGCTCAATTACACCCATCCAGCTAAATTTTGCCAAGCATTAGTCAAAAGCTGACTTAACCAACGTCGTTGCACTTGATCTAAAATCGGGTCTTCTGCGAGAATTTCTTCAGTCAGATCATCGAGAGATTGACCCTGAGCGCGGGCCATTCTAATAATTCCCGCAATCACGGCAGCGATCATCTCCTCATCGACGGGACGCTGTCGGAGGGCGGCAATTTCTTCGGGGGTGGTCGGGATGGGATAATTCATAATCAGATGGGGTAGGCTGTGTATTAATCTGGGTATGTAAAGTTTTTTAAACTTTTTTCAGAAAACTTTTTGTGTAGTCTAGCGTAATCAGACGATTTTTGGGTGTAATAGCTAAATCAAGATGAGAGAAATACTTTACAGAGAAATTCCGACTCCCGACTCGATCGCCGTTTGTCAGTGGTTACAATCCGATTGGCAACCCGCAAGCGGTGTCAAGACAAATACACCTAACGGGGTGAGATTGCGCTTATCGGAGGCGATCGAATTGTCGATCTTTGTCTGGACGCTGCAACGGACTACTTATTTAAAAGTTTTCCGCTGGGGTGAGCAATCGCATGATCAAGAAACATCCCTGACTCGGCAGCTCGATCGAGCTTTACAAAAGCGTTTTCCGCCGCAGCATAACACGATACCAAATATCGATCAAAAAAATCACTCAATTTTTACAGATTTAGAAGCGGACTATCCCCTAACGGTTCACTACTTCCGCAAAATGCCGCAAGGGGAGGCAGATTTAGAACGTTTGTATTGGTGGGAAAAACGTTGGCGCGACAGTGCCAAAAATCCCCAACAACCGCAGCCGGTAATTTTCTCTAGCAGTGAGGAAAATGATCATCCCATCACCTACGACTTAATTTATATTGGTGGTGCCTTGGGGGCAATTCATGCGGCACAGATGGCCAAATTAGGTTATCGAGTCCTCTTAGTAGAAAGACTGCCTTTCGGACGGATGAATCGGGAATGGAATATCTCTCGATCGGAGTTTCAAAGTTTAATTAATTTAGGCCTATTTACCGCCGAAGAATTCGAGGAATTAATCTTCCAAGAATACATCGATGGCTTTAATAAGTTTTTTGATGGCAATAATCCCCCCCATTTGAAGGCGGAGATTCTCCATACTCCCACGGTTTTAAATATCGCCATTAATTCCGATAAATTGCTGCAATCCTGCGCTAAAAAAATACAGGATCATGGCGGTAAAATTCTCGATCAAACCGAATTTATTAAGGCTGATATTACTGCTAATAGTGTTACTGTCACCCTTAATCATGGTGGAGAAATTCAACAGATAAAAGGCCGTTTATTGATTGATGCCATGGGTTCCGCCTCTGCCATTGCTTGGCAATTAAACGGAGTGCGTGCCTTTGATAGTGTCTGTCCGACGGTGGGGGCAGTAGTAGAAGGATTCGAGCCGGTGGTGTGGGATTCTCACTATGGTGATGTCTTAAATTCCCATGGCGATATTTCTAGAGGTAGGCAATTAATTTGGGAATTATTTCCGGGGGAAGGAAAAGAATTAACCTTTTATCTATTTCACTATCATCAAGTCCATCCAGATAACCCCGGTTCTCTGTTGGAAATGTACGAAGATTTCTTTACTATTTTGCCCGAATATCGACAGTGTGACCCAGAAAAATTAACTTGGAAAAAACCCACCTTTGGTTATATACCGGGGCATTTTAGCACAGGAAAAAAAGATCGAATTGTCTCCTTTGATCGCATTTTAGCCATCGGTGATGCCGCCTCCCTGCAATCACCGTTAATCTTTACTGGATTCGGTTCTTTGGTGCGTAATTTAGAGCGCTTAACCCATCTTTTGGATACGGCCTTAAAACACGATTTACTAACAGCTAAAGACCTAGAAAACGTGCGGGCCTATCAAAGTAATGTGGCGGTAACTTGGTTATTTTCTAAAGGAATGATGGTTCCCACGGGAAAAACCTTACCCCCCCAAAGAATTAACGCCATGTTAAACACATTTTTCGGTTTATTGGCCGACGAACCGCCGGAGGTTTCCGAAACTTTTATTAAGGATAAAACCGATTGGTTGACCTTTAGCCGTTTAGCAATTAAAGCGGCCAGAAAAAACCCCGCTTTACTGTTATGGATAGCAGAAATGGCCGGCAGTCAGGATTTAATTCGCTGGTTGGGTTCCTATCTCGATTTTAGCCTTGATGGAGTCAAAAATCTGCTTTTCGGTTCCTGGTTTTCCCAATGGTTAAAAAACTCCCAAAGCTGGCTAGAAAAAGACAATCCTCGCCTATGGTTAAAGTTATTGAGTTTTAATTATGGCCTAAGAAATTAATTAGAGTTTGCTGAAAAAGTAGGGGCGAAGCATTCGGGCATAACCTATCGCTGAAACCGTAGATTTCCTATCCGAAATGCTTCGCCCCGAAGATGCAAGGTTTTGAACCACGATTCTCTCAAAATCTTGCACCTGTGGGAGCGAAACAGGCATCTAAAACCCTTACCTCGTCTATATTTCACATTTATTCAGCCAACCCTAAGTAGGAGACTCCCAGACAGCTATCGGGGATCAGATTTGAGTTTTTACACTAAATCCAGTTATTAAAGACTGATTATTTATTTCCACTTTTGCCTTTTGCATGAGTGCATGAGTGCCTGTCTTCATAAGTAGCCTATACTCAACGGATTTAGAACGTAGGTTGGGTTGAAGCATGAAACCCAACGCCCGCATGGGTTACGCTACCGCTAACCCATCCTACAAATAATTGTGCCTACCTACTTAAGTAGCCTATACTCAACGGATTTAGTATTAGTTCACTGTTGGTGGAGTTAAGAAACTGTTGAAAAAGTTCAAGAATGCGCTTACCTAAAGGTTCTAACCGCAATGCTGATTTAAAATAGCCATCATCTTTTGGACCACCGCTGCTGTTTGTTCCAGCATAGCAAAATGACCACAATCGGATAACTCAATGACGTTGCTGCCAGTTTCAAACAAAGGATGAAAACTGGCCAGATGGTTAACGTACTTAACTTCCATAATCGTATCCTCTTTCCCCGCCAGAAAATAGACCGGTTGTGGGAGACGGGAGACAATCTGGGGTAAAAGATGAACTTCGCTGATAGTGGTGGTTTCCAAAAGTGACCCTAGGGCTGCTTGGTAATCGGCCCGGACAAAATCAATCACGCGCTGTTTGCCCCATTTTTTACCTAGGGTTTGCTTGACCATCATCCGCGAGAATAAAACATCAATAAAGGGAACACGGGGCAACCAAGGCGGTCTTCTCTGTAAAATCTGTCTTCCGGCTTCCCGAAATCGCTCAAATTCCTCCTTTAGATAGATGCCACCGCCGGCATTCATACAGATTACCCCTTTAATCCGTTCAGGACAGCTATCCGCGGCCCACAAAGCAACACTACCACCGAGGGAATGACCAACTAACCAAGCAGCATCGAGGTTTAAGCGGTTAAGAAGGGTAATAACGTCTTGGGAGTAGGATTCAAGGTTATAACTACTAGGAGGACTGTTAGAGGTGATTTTTTGGGAGTCGCCAAAGCCCCGGAGATCATAGACTAGACAGGGATAATCCGGGGAGAGAATATCTACCAAAGGCTGCCAGTAGTGACGACTCAGCAGCCAACCGTGTATAAAGACTAAAACCGGTTTATCCGCTCGGGGCGAAAATAACTCGTAACTGTGGGATACTCCCGATATGTCGATGGTAGGCATATAATCAATCTCAACCTAAATTAAACCGTTGATAGGGGTTACTAGGGAAACTTCTAGAGAAAAAAAGGTGTATTTAGCCTTGTTTATAGAGCAAAATCGGGGAAGCTTAGGATATTCCCCCGATAGCTGATCACTCACTGCTATAGACAATTTCAAAAGCTTCTACTCAAGTATAAAACACTGGAGATACCTTCCTAAAATAGGATGAACACCCTAGACCAGGATTTATCTATGAAATGCGATCGCTTTTTAACTCTTTCCCTCGTCTTCAGTCTGGGATTAGCTTTTCCCCCCTCTCTACCCGCTCAAAATCCCCCCGCTACCACCTTTCAACCCGGTCCTTGGCAGCCTGTTGCTAGGGTGAATACGAGTCGTCCCGTGGAGATTAAAATCATCAATCAAACCGATATTGACCTCAATTATGACCTATCGGCCAATATTAATTCCTCTCCCCAATTATTATCTCCAGGTACGGAGACAAACCTAAGAGGTTTGGTAATTCCAGCATATATTCTGATTAATCGGGCTAATGCCGCCGCAGATCCCTATTCTTCTAGTTTAATCTATGCCGTAGAGGTCAATGATGATAATTTAGTCACGATTACTGTCACCAAAGTTCCGGGGAGTACCCCCGGTTATACCACCTTTAACATCAATCAACAGGGTGCTATTTATATTTACTAGCTCTAGCTTCAGCTGTTATGGAGCCACCTCGATTGTTAATTAAGTTTAGGGTTCTTTCTACCTCCTTTGGCTTCAGGATTTTAAAATTCGTCTTCTTGGGCAAGAATTGTCTTAAGAGTCCCTTATTATGCTCGTTTAATCCCCCTCTCCCAAGAATGATAAGGAGTAGCAAAATAAAAATCTGCCCCGATTTTCTGAGGGGGCATCTCAGTTTTGCAGAAATACTGAAAACAGGATATAAAGGAAGAAGAAATTGATCAACAGAGGCAAGGACAATGACCAGATTAAATGATGCTGACCGAGAAAAAATCGGGCTCTTCGTTACCCTTTATGCTAAATCAACAGACAAGATGCCAAGATAACATACTTCTAACCCAAAAATTCCGAAAGTTTCTCAAGCCATAGCCTCTCCGTTTTATTAGTTTAAGTTTATTGTTGATTCCCTCGACCACCCCATTCGTTGTCCTTCGCTCAAAATAACTAATGATTTCTCCAAACCAGTTTCGGATTGTTTGACAACTCTTGGTAAAAACACTGGAGGATTTTGCCAACCATTCCGAGATGGATAGCAGCCCCTCTGTCGGATTCTCTGAGGTTTCATAAATCTTTCTAAATTCTTCCTTTAATTCCTGCATCTTTTTCAAATTTGGGAATTTTTCTTTGATAGCTTCTAGTTTGATTTTTTGGGGTTCCGTTAAATCTTCTTCATTTTTTAACAGACTATATTTACTTCGCTTTAAAACTTCTAGCTTTGCTTCTTTTTCCGCTTTCTGTTTTTTATTTTTCTGCGCTTCTACGGCTCTTTTTTCCGCTCTTCTCTGTTCGTCTAACTCTTGATTAATTTGTTTCATGACATGGAATCTATCGGCGACTACCTCGGCCGATGGCATCAATTCTTTCACCAAATTTTTATAGGGCAACCAAAGGTCTATGCTCACTTCTTCAATTTGCTCTAACACCTCTTT
>NZ_JACJSW010000096.1:0-28359 GCF_014698375.1 Microcystis flos-aquae FACHB-1344
AATGTACCGCAAGTCCTTCGTCATCGCTCTGCCTATCTAAATGGTTGCCTTTTTTAACTTTTTTATTGAGTTCATTAAGCATTTCTACTTATTACAAAGGTGAGATGCTCCCTGGTTGATACCTTCCTCTATTGCCTTAGCTTGAAGTGCTTCCAAATCTAGGGAAGACAGACGTAAAGTAATTTTTTTATCTTTAGCCAGGGTCTCCTTAGCATAGGACTTCAACTCAGCCATTCTAGCCGGCGTTGCCACAGAAACCCACTCATCATTGTCATAGGATTCGAGGATATCTTTTTCTTCAGGAGTTAACTTAGTCATGATTATTTTTATATCCGAGATATTTCTTAGTTGCTTTTCTAGAAGGGATGATAGTCTTAAGAAAGAGTTCCGAGGACGAATCGACATAGGGAACTAAAAAAGCATATTCACCAATTCTCACCACCATTATTCTTTGATGAGGATATCTAGTGAAATTGGGATGCACAATATCGTCAAGTACATCTCCTCGCTCTATTGCCGCCAGCACCATCTCAAACTTTAGTCCTCGTTCTGCTTGAAGTTGCCTATTTTCTTCTTGACTCCACCGAATTGTTTTCATGCGCCTATTTTCTGACATTGTACAGTCAATGTCAATCTTTGGTCTGACGACGATCTAGCAATTCTCATGCTGGGAACCGCTATAGTCAGGCTCAGAAATGACAACTTGGGACGTTACCTGACTCCATTAAACATGACTAAATTAATCATTCGACGACAGCAGCGAGAAGCACAATATTACACCGAGAATTTAGGGGAAGGCATTAATCTCGACATGATGCTTATCCCTAGCGGTTCCTTCCAGATGGGAACCCCAGATCAAGAAATAGAAAGACTCTGTAAAGAATACGATCTAGACTATTTTCAAAGAGAAAGTCCTCAACACACCGTTAATATTTCAGCTTTTTTCAAGGGACGCTATCCCATCACCAAAGCACAGTGGCCAGCGATCGCCGCAACTGCTAAAATAGACATCGATCTAGAACTGGAGCCTTCCAACTTCAAAGAGCCATATCAAGAGCAGGATAGATGGACAAGACCCGTAGAACAGGTCAACTGGGAGCAAGCAACAGAATTCTGTAAACGATTATCAAGGGAAACAAAACGGGAATATCGGCTACCGAGTGAGGCAGAATGGGAATATGCCTGTAGAGCGGGGACAACAACCGCCTTTCATTTTGGGGAGACGATTACCACAGATTTGGCTAATTACAGAGGAACTGATTGGGAAACAGACAAAAAAGTTGATCCCGGAAATTATGGAAGGGGACCAAAAGGCACTCCTAATGTGGTATGAACTTTGAGACCAAAGGATGTTTTACAATCTAGATAACCCATTCCCTTTTTGGCTTTTTGCGTCGTAAAGTCTAAACTGGTTGTGTCTTGAACTGCCAAAACTATTGGATGTTCTTTGATTCTTTCTACTGTACTTTTGGCTTGGGCGGGAATTAGATCTGAGGGGTGAAAATAGGGTGAATTCCAAAAGTCGTAGGTAGCACTGGCGGCGGCTAGATTTCCCGAAGCTTGTTGAACACTTGTACTAGATTGGCTAGCCAAGTTTTCCACGATACTGATTAACCTTTTCTTTCTTCTCGTGTCCCCTAGGTCTGCATACTGTAATTCTTGGGCTGCCCATTTCTCCATTTTTTGCTTACCTCCACCTTAATTCCTTCTTTCAAAACTATACCTATCAATCGTTTCCCTTTTTTTTAAGTTTCTTCTCTTTTTGATAAATTTTCACAACTCGATCGCTACAACTACCCGGCCAAGAACTACAATAACCCTAGCATCTGTGTGAAAAAAGGCCTATCTATGCAACTTTCGCCCCAAGAAAAAGATAAATTACTCATTTTCACGGCGGCACTGCTCGCCGAAAGACGCAAAAATCGCAGTATCAAGTTAAATTATCCCGAAGCGATCGCCTATATTAGCGCCGCCATCCTCGAGGGTGCTAGGGAAGGTCGTAGCGTGGCTGAATTGATGAGTTACGGCACTACTTTATTAACTCGCGAGGAGGTAATGGAAGGTATCCCGGAAATGATTACGGAAGTGCAGATCGAAGCGACTTTTCCCGATGGTACTAAATTAGTTACCGTTCACAATCCCATTCACTAACAGGAGATTTTTAGCAGTTATGATTCCGGGAGAAATTATCACACCATCCGGGGCGATCGAGATTAATGTCGGTCGCGACACCCTGCGTATTTCTGTGGCTAATACAGGCGATCGACCGATTCAAGTGGGTTCCCACTATCATTTTTATGAAGTTAATCAGGCCCTGGAGTTCCAGCGGGAATTAACCAAAGGAACCCATCTGAATATTCCCGCGGGTACATCAGTTCGATTTGAACCGGGAGACACGAAAGAGGTGGAATTAGTTACCATCGCGGGAACTGAAGAAATTTATGGCTTTAATGGTTTAATTAATGGTTCCCTCAAGGGTAAGAAAAAGAAAAAGTAAGGCCTTGACGGAAAAATTATCACAGTTCGATCGCTCAATTATGGTAAAATCAAGGCAACGATAACTAATTCTTTCCAAGACTATGACGACGGTAAAAATTGGCATCATTGGCGGCAGTGGTTTATATAAAATGGATGCCCTCAAGGATGTGCGGGAAGTATCCCTCGCTACTCCTTTTGGTTCTCCTTCTGATACTTTAATTCTCGGTACTTTAGAGGGAACAGAAGTCGCCTTTTTAGCGCGTCATGGCAGAAATCACCATTTTTTACCGACCGAATTACCCTTTCGAGCTAATATTCACGCTCTCAAACAATTAGGGGTTGAATATATTATTTCCGCTTCGGCCGTTGGTTCCCTAAAAGCCGAAGTTAAACCCCTAGATTTAGTCATTCCCGCTCAATTTATTGACAGAACTAAAGAGAGAACAGCGACTTTTTTTGGGGAGGGAATTGTTGCCCACGTTGCCTTTGGTGATCCCATTTGTCCCCAATTAGCCGAAATTTTAGGGGATGCCGTCGCTAGTTTAAACCTACCGGAAGTTACCTTGCATCGCGGCGGTACATACCTCTGTATGGAAGGGCCGGCTTTTTCTACTAAAGCGGAATCAAATCTCTATAGAAGTTGGGGGGCAACCGTGATCGGTATGACCAATTTAACCGAGGCCAAATTAGCCCGAGAAGCGGAAATTGCCTACGCTACCTTAGCCCTAGTTACCGATTACGATTGTTGGCATCCCGACCACGATCATGTCACGGTAGAAATGGTGATCGAAAATCTCCACCATAACGCTATTAATGCCCAAAAAGTTATTCAAGAAACGGTGCGTCGTCTGGCAGCTAATCCTCCCGTTTCCGCCGCTCATTCTGCCCTTAAATACGCTATTCTTACCCGTCTAGATTCTGTTCCCGTCGCCACTAAAGAAAAATTAGCTCTCTTTTTGAAAAAATATCTTGAATAAATAGAGAAATAAGAGCGGAGAAAAGTCGCCGATGAATCTAGAAATGGGTCATTTTTCTCGCTGTTATCCAGACGCTCAATTTGACCCAAATTCTAGGTTATTTCTAGCTTAACTAGCTAGATATTCTCTGATGTTGCCCTTGCGTTTTCTTAATTTAGCGATCGCTTCTCGTTCGATCTGACGCACGCGTTCACGACTGATATTGAGTCGAACGCCAATTTTTGCTAGGGTGAGGGGCTGCCCATTATCTAAACCAAAACGCAGACAAATCACTTCTTTTTGTTGAGGGGTGAGGTCTGCCATCAGTTTTTCCAAATCCACTTGGAGGGAAGAATAGGCAGTGTAATCTTCGGGGGAAAGTCCCGTATCTTCCAAGAGTTCCCCTAATTCCGTGTCTTGATTGTCCCCCACCTTTAAGTCAAGGGAAAGGGGTTGACGAGACCTTTCCAAGTAGTCTCGCACCTGTTTGGGAGTTAGGTCTAATTCCTCGGCTAATTCGGCAATGGTGGCGGCGCGACCTTTATCTTGAGCTAGTTGACGCTGGGCTTTTTTGATTTTATTCAGTTTTTCGGTGATGTGGATGGGCAGACGGATGGTGCGACTTTTTTCTGCGATCGCCCGGGTGATGGCTTGGCGAATCCACCAATAAGCATAGGTGGAGAAGCGATAGCCTTTGGTGGGATCGAATTTTTCCACACCTCTTTGCATCCCAATCGTTCCCTCTTGGATGAGGTCTAATAGATCTAGATTGCGTTTTAGGTATTTTTTAGCGACGGAAACCACTAGACGCAGGTTCGCTTCTACCATCTTGCGTTTGGCGAAATCCCCTGCCCCCAATTCTCGACGGAGTTGTTCTTCACTAATTTCCGCCGCTTCTGACCATTGGCGATCGCTGGGTTCCCTGCCGAGTTTCGCCCTTAGGGATTCCTTGATTTTTTCGAGAAAAATTAATCTTTGCACCTGTTTTGCGTAGAGAATTTCTTCTTCATGGGTGAGAAGGGGAACTCGGCCAATTTCTCTGAGATAGGCGCGAACTGGATCGGTGGGGTTTTTCGAGGTTTTCATGAGTGCGCGTCGGTTGAGGGTTGATATTCAGGGATTGATGGCGTTTTTCAGATCGCTTCCCCAGGGGCAGTTAAGGAGATGCTATCAGGGTTTTTTCTAGTTTTGTAAAGAGATTAGTAAGTGATTACTCAAGGATAGAGAGAAATCTAATTGAAGATTTAATTGCCTCTATAGTCCTTTTTTTGGCTATATATAGAGTTTATGGGCATAAATGGCAAGTAGTAAGAACCTTGGTTGTTTAACCAATATTACAACAATTATTAAATATTGTAAAGTTTATGAGAAAAAAAATTATCCCTATTGGGAACGCACCGATGAAGGGGAGGTTTGAGTATCTGTACCCATAGATTACCCAAAGGTTTCCAATCAGGATGCAATCTAGATGACAAAATGAGCAACTTTCTCAGATAGCGATCGCTATCTGAGCGGTGAGGGGAGTAGTCATACTAAATCCTGTTTAAAAAGTATAGGATAGTGGGGTGTGGGGTGTGGGGAGAAACAATTCATAACTTGAGAGTTAATCACACTATTAAAAAGGGATTTGGTATCAGAGGAAGTTCGTACTTTTGTACTAAAATGTCCAATAGGCAGTTTAAATGCAGTAAAGCCGATATTTTCTAGCAAATCTCTTGATTGTCAGCCCTTGGCTGGCAAAAAAGCAGCGAAAAAATCACAAAAATCCGCTGAGATGTCTTCCCAAGACATAAATTAGGGTCTGCTGAAAAAGTCGCTCAGGGAATTATGTGATATTGTCTGGCAATTTTCACCGGTATCGAACGCCTCAATGGTTCTAATCGCCGCACCTTCCCCACCGGTGCGTTGCTGGGGGTGGGGCATGACGCTTAAATGCTATTTTGGTTTAGTTTGGACGCTAATAGGGCCATTAACGCTGGTTTGACAGGCTAAACGATAATTTTCGGGTTTTTTCTTCAGACAGCGCTGTTCAAAGTCGGTTTTGGCCGAGAGATTTTCCATCCCCTCGACAATTGCCACTATACAAGTACCACACTGACCGTAACCGCCACAATTCATCAATTTACCGCCAAAAGTGTAGATATCAACGCCATTCTGGATTGCTTTCTCTCGTAAATTCGCTCCATCTGCCGCTACCACGATCTTATTCTCTTTGACGAACTTGATGTTACCCATGACTGTGTTACCCTAAATTTTTGCAAATTAATATTAAAAAATATTAAATTTTTTTGATTGTAACATTTTTGGCTCGCTGTTCTAAATATTCGGCGATGCCAATAGCGATCGCTTTTTTGCCGATAAATTTCCCCAATGCCGCTTTTGTGACCAAATAAGCCACCTGTTCCCCTTGATCGCCCTTTTCCTCACCCCTATTAGCAATGACGGCCTGATAGCCCTTTTCTAGGCGTTTACGGGCGATTTCCAGTAACTCCTCCTGACTGACTCCTTCCTGATACTTGAAAGTGACCATCTCTAAATCGGGAAATTTTTCTCTCACCTTGTCAATCACTTTTTCCGTCGGCACAAAATTAAGATTTAACTGCCCACCACTGGGAATTTTGCCGTAAAAAGGGCTTTCTAAGCGATAATCTGCCACTGCTGCCGAAAAAATCCCAAATTTATAATCTTTACTGCCTAATTCTCCCATAACCTTCCCTAGATACTCGTCATAAGTTTCAATAATTTCATGGGGTAAATAAGCGGGAGGTGTATAGCTGCCGCGTCCGTGGATTAATTGCACCTTTGCCCCGCGCAGGTACAATTCTTCTGCAATAGCGACTCCTAATTGTCCGGTAAAACGATTGGTTAAACGACGAATATTATCGATAATAACGGGTGTGGGTCCACCAGTGACTAAAATCGGCCTATTTTTCAGGACAGAATTACTGAGAATCCCACAGGCTGCTACGGTAATCTCTTTTTCCCCGGGGAGATTGTGCTTACCGTAATCATCCCGGGGTGACATAATCTGGACTCCCCAGCGATCGAGAGTTTGCAAAGATTCGGTCAGAATAGCATTATGTAAACTGCCGTGCATGGTGGGGACAAGCAGAATTTTAGTTTTTCCCTTTTCCTGTCGTCCCAAGGCCGAGGCCAAGCATGAAGTGATCACTCCGTCAGCGATTCCGTAACGAAACTTATTAATCGTGTTATAGGTAGCGGGGGCGACTAAATAAAGATCAAAGGGAGATTGATCGCTTAAATGTTCTGCTTTTGCCGTTAATTGGCTAATTACGGGATTAACCGTACTCCATTCCAAAGCTTCCTTAGTGACGTATCTTAAAGCTTCTTCCGAGACAAAAGCCACGACTGTAGCCCCGAATTTCCGCAAAGATCGGGCAATTAGCGGCGCTTTCATGGCCGCAATCCCTCCTGTCACCAGTAAAGCAATACGTTTACCCCAGAGATGATGACTTTCTAAGGGTACTTCGCGATCGCTTAATGGCGAATCCGTCGGAGAAGAGAAATTCCAAGTCATAAATTTGGGGGTTGGGAGATGGGGAGTGGGGAGTGGGGAGTGGGGAGTGGGGAGACCACTGCGTGCGCGTTGCGGGGGGAGACCACTTCGTGCGCGTTGCGGGGGGAGATGGGGAAATTTCAACCATACTCAACACCCCAAAACCCCAAAACCCTAAAATCTCCATACCCAACACCTTACTAACTGATAACTGATCACTGATTCGGTTATCCCTATTCGGGGTTTGTCTATCCCTGAGGGAGAAACTGGTTATCCTAGTAAATAAAGGGTTGCTTCGGTGTTCTTATGATTGACAAAATTTTAACTAGAGTTCGATCGCTTGCCAAGCCGCTATTAGTTCTAGGATTAGTGACAACGCTGATTTTAGGCAATGTTTCCAGTGCTTTGGCGGCATCGGGGGGTAGAATGGGGGGCGGTAGTTTTCGCGCCCCTAGTCGCAGTATTAGCCCTTCTAGAGGTGGTGGTTACAGTTCCCCCGGTTACGGTGGAGGTATTGGTTTTCCCTTCCTCTTACCCTTCTTTTGGGGTGGTGGTGGCGGTGGCTTAATTTCTCTGTTAATCTTTTTTGCTATTGCCAATTTCCTCGTTAATGCTTTCCGTAATGGTGGAGGCAGTGATGAAAACGGTATGACGATAGAATCCGGTTATGAAACCGTCTCCGTGGCTAAAGTACAGGTGGGTTTGTTGGCTAATGCCCGTTATCTGCAACAAGAATTAAATCAAATCGCCCTAACTGTGGATACTAGCACCTCCGAGGGACGCGTCGAAGTCTTACAAGAATCGGCCCTCGCCCTGTTACGTCATCCGGAATACTGGGTTTATGGTAACGTCGATTGCCAACAAACCAGCCTCAGCAGTGCAGAAGCGAAGTTTAATCAGTGGTCTCTCAACGAACGCGGTAAACTAACGGCGGAAACCTTAACTAATTACAATAATCAACTGCGTCAAGGTTCTCAAGAAAATATTTTACCCGAATCGGCTGGGGAATTAGCTAAAACCGCACCGGAAGGCTATATTTTGGTGACTATTTTAGCCGGCATTGTCGGTAAATTTTCTCTAGCCAAAATTAATGATTCCCAAGACTTGAAACAAGCCCTGCAACAAATTGGTAGTATGGGAGGCGATCGACTTTTAGCGGTAGAAGTGATTTGGACTCCTCAAAGCGAGGGTGATATTCTCAGTCAAGACGACATTCTCGCCAATTATCCCGATCTGAAATTGGTGTAATTTGTCGGGGTATAACCCTAGATATTGGCCAAAATCTCCCTTTTATGGGGAGATTTTTTGATTATTAAGCAATTGCTCCCGTGATGGGATTTTTAGGTGTGTCACGATGCCCTAACACACCCTAACCATTAACAATATAATTCCTGAATCCACTGCCATTCTTGGGCTAATCCTTCGGCTAAAGAGACTTGGGGATTATAACCTAGAATAGTACGGGCTTTGGTGACATCGGCGGCGGTGTGACGGGCATCTCCCCGGGCGAGTCCTTGATGCGATCGCTCGATAGGTTTACCGATGACTTTTGCCATGGTATCCAAGACATCCAACAATACCACGCGACTACCACCACCAATATTAAACACCTCCCCCACCGCTTCCGGCACTAGGGCAGCGGCTAAATTAGCGGCTACAGCATCGCTAATAAAGGTAAAATCACGGGTTTGTTTGCCATCTCCGTAGATGCCGATCGGTTTACCTGCGATCGCTGCTTGAAAAAACTTATGGAAAGCCATATCGGGACGTTGCCGCGGTCCATAAACGGTGAAATAACGCAAGGCAGTGACGGGAACGTTAAAATTCTGGTGATATAGCCAACAGAGTCTTTCTGCCGCTAATTTGGTGATGCCGTAGGGTGAAACTGGTTGGGGACAAAGGGTTTCGGGAGTCGGCATCGTCTCCGCATTGCCATACACCGAGGAAGTGGAAGCAAAAACCATCCGTTGTAAAGACGGGGTTTCTTTAGCGGCCTCAAGAATAATTTGAGTGGCATTTATATTCCTTTCGGTATATTGACGAAATCCATCACCCCAGCTTGCTCTGACTCCCGCTTGGGCTGCCTGATGGAATAATACTTCTACTCCTTGCAACAGTTGTCGCCAGTCAAGGGCTTGTATATCCGCTTCAATTAACTTAAATTCGGGATATTTTGCTAGAATATGGGCATTTTTGCGCTTTAAACTGGGGTCGTAATAATCGTTAAATTGATCGATACCGATCACCTGATCTCCTTGTTCTAAAAGCTTTTGTGCCAAGTTAGAACCGATAAAACCCGCGACACCAGTAACAATATGAGTAGCCATTTAATCCTAGTCGTTGATATTTTGTATCGATTGTAAGCTAAGACGCATTTAAACTGCTTATTCTTAGATTAGCAGAATCTCCCCCGGTGGTGATTCGGTAGTAGTGATGGCGGCTTAATCCTTTGCTTTGCTGTGCATTGTAGTCATGGATAAAATACCAAAGGGCTCCCCAACGTGATTCTCCATTTTTTTAGAGAAAGATAGACTCTCTCTCACCAGCCGAGAAATCCTTTGTCGAAAGGTATTATTTAATCTTTCAATAGGATTAGTTTGACCAGTTTCTTTTCCGACCGGTCGATGACGTTTACTAGGAATTACTGTCTTATAGGACTCCCAAAAGTCTGTGTAAGCAACCGCACATTGTCGGTAAACACCGGGTAAACTAGACCCAAAGTTTTTTGGCTGATTGACGACTCCTATCTCCGCGCATAGCAACCAATAATTTCCCTTGTCTTTCTATCAATTAACCGCCAAATATAAACCTTTATCGTCTTAGAAAAAACCAAAGACCACATCTCATCACATTCTATAAACAATTTACCTTTTGGTTTGTCCGAAACCTTTATTTGACGGGGGAAAGCCGCCAGTTTATTGTTGACATAGTTTTGTAACCATGACCAACTTACCCCTGTTACTCTAGCAATTCCTCGTCAGGAAATTCGTTCGAGCAAGAGTTTATCAATTAATTGTTTGGTTTCGTCAGAGACGGTTTTATTAGTGGGATTGAACACAAACTGACGACCACATTCTTTACATTGACGTTTGGGTTTTCCATTATGAATAGAACCATTCTTGATAGTATGGTGAGAACCACAACGCTTGACAGGGGAATAGAGGTGAAGGGGGTATTTTGTTCGGTGCTAGACTGATATTTGAGTAAGCCAGACAGGAGCCAGAAAAAGATATTTATCAGAAAAGTCATGATCAAGCTAGAGGTTTAAAGACTGATCGGGTTCCAATTATTTTTATTAATAAATATTTTACACAATTCATACCAGGTAAGCAAGAGGGCTACGCCACTACTACCGAATCATTACCTACCCTATTCCAAGGGCTAATCCAATTAATGCCTATACAATGGGAACAATTATTAAAGGTTCGGGATTAACTATTGAAGAATTTAAAAAACTTTTATAAAACAATCTCAACCCATGAACGAACAACGCACCCAATCCTGTCTAAATTATGATTTTTTTGATTATTTGACTGATTAGGATTTCTCTCGGCTATCATCCCTCAAATCAAAGAGTAAGGGTATTATTTGCCATGAGTCAATATGTTCTACTTCGGATTCAAGTCATTCAGGAAGAATTAGAAGCCTTAAAAAAAATGGTCATTCATCATCAGACTCAAATTAAGGGTTTATGGAAAGATGTTGGGATCAGTGATGACGATTTAGAAGAGGCTAAAAAAGCAGTTTTTCGAGATTAGGTTACACTTCATTTTTATGATAAACGCTATAGTTATCATTAATGATCTTTTTAAGAGTTTAAATCCTTAAAGGGATTGATAACCTGTAAGCTATTATTGATAATTAAACCATCTTGCATATCTTCTGAGTAGAGAATAGTTGCATCGCCTAAAACTGCACTAGCAACAATCAGGCTATCCCAAAATGAAATTAAGTAGCGATCTCGTAATTTCACGGCATACTCAAGCGTTTCGAGGGAGACAGGTAAGATTTCACACCCTTGTGTCAATTCTTCAAGTAGATTTTGGATTTGTAAATTATTAAACCCTGCTTTGCGGATTAAATTTGAGCAAACCTCATTGACAACTTGTGTACTAATTATCAAGTTTTCTTGATTCGTAATATTTGTCGCTATTTGTTGCTTAGGGATGGCATTAGGATCGCTACAATTAACAATGAAGCGATACAGCCAAATATTAGAATCAATAAAGAAGGGTTGAGATTCACCAGCGTTCATTGGCTTCTTCTCTGGTAAGAGGATGGAAATCTTCAATTTTAATCGGATTTGCTGTTAACTGGGCGATTATCCCCGTTTCTGACCATTTTTGGGGAGTAAGCTGGGAAGTTGAATTGGATGCTATAGTGAGTTTAACGCACTGTCCTTCATTGAGTTGGAGATTACTAAGAGGACGTAAAACGCCATTTTCAAAGACGGCTTCACAGGTTTGTTGCGGCATAACTCAATCCTTAATTCTAAATTACTCTTATTTTAACCGATGATTGTGTCTAAATTATGATTTTTTTGATTGTTTGATTGACTAGGATTTTTTTCGGCTATCGTCCCTGTGATAGAATTCTGATAATCTCCCCATTCAATCCCCTACCCCGACCAATGCTTGGGCTATGCTAGAATGGTGATAAAAGCATAGAATCCTATGTAGTTTAATTAGTTGAGAATGAATCAGAGAAAGTTATGTTCACAGATATCAATATTGGCACTTTCATAAAAAGCGATCCCAAAATTCATGGAGGTTGTACTATTATCGCGGGAACTGCTGTTACTGTACGAAGAATAGTGATCTGGTATAAGTTAGGATATAGTCCTGAAGAAATTGCCGATGAAATCCCTCATCTTTCTTTGGCACAAGTTTATGCCGCTCTAACTTACTATCATACTAACAAAGAAACAATAGAAGCAGAAATTATAGCCGAAGCCGCCGAAGCAGATCGCCTTGAAGCATTACATTATTCTTCTTCTTATGAGTAGAATTAGCTTATATATGGATGAAGATTCCACACCGTTCAAAAGGCTTTAGATAATCCGGCTTGTTTCAAAACTGCATTGGCAGTATGGCGTGATTTAATAGTATTATCAACGACAAACCTTCTTTCTGTCAGAGGACTATACCAAATTTCATGATCTCCTTTACCTTGACGTTCAAAATAACATCCGGCTGCTGAGAGCATTTTTTTTAATGCAGGTGTTAAAGAAGTAGCCATCTAAACACCGCACTCAATTGATTCTTGACGATGACTAATGAGTTCAAAAGTTATCGCTTTTTGAGGTTCAATGGTAATTAGATGATTGAGTTGTAATAATTCTGGAATTATCTGTCGTAATTTAGCTGTTAAAGCTTCGATGGTATCAGCTTCGGTGACTAATCCGGGAATATCTTCACTCTCTGCTACCCACACTTGCGCCTCTCGATCCCAAAATGCTTCTACTTGGTACGGTTTTTGATTCATGATTATTTAGTTCAAGTGAGTAGAATTAGCTTATATATCAATTAAGATTATACAGTGCGATCGCTTTTCTGACAATCTTACCACCAATCCCCAACTCTTGATGATTGCCGAGGAATCGCTTATAACTGAATTAACCGCCACCATCTACCACGCTATGAATGAACAACGCGCCCAATCCTGTCTAAATTATGATTTTTTTGATTATTTGACTGACTAGGATTTCTCTCGGCTATCATCCCTCTGATTTAATATCAATAAAGATAGGAGATAACTAAATGCGACTACTCTCAATGATTTTACGACTCTTAGGCAGACTTTTGAGAAGTTTTATAATTCTTCTGTCTATTATCTTTATTGGTATTCCTTTGGGAATCTTAACGCTTATCTTTCCTGCATTTAGACGGAAAATAGAATCGTTTAACCGATCCTCTGCCTCTCGTTTCGTATATCAACCGTCACAAGGAGTAACTCTTGACGTTGAAATACCTAACCAACAAGATTATCTCAATTTCCTAATGGAGACATTACGAAAAATTTCTGAAAATCCTAACCCTCAAGTAATTTATCCCTTCTGGGCGCAGAATCTTGATAAGTTGGATGATAATTTAGCGCAAATCCTAGACAGTTGGGCGAGAGAGACATTAACGAAAGTTAATTCAAAACAAGCTTATTCTATCGCTGTGCATATTTTCAATTTCAGTAACTTAATCCAACAATTTCCCCTCGGCAACATCGCTGCCAACCAAGAAATTGCCATCACAGGTTGTGAAATAGCCTTAACTATTGCCACTTTTGACGCTTTTCCCCAAGAATGGGCAACGACACAGAATAATCTTGCTACTGCTTACCTTGACAGAATCAAAGGGAACAAAGCTGAGAATTTAGAAAGGGCGATCGCCGCTTACTATAAAGCCTTAACTGTTTTAACTTTTGAGGCATTTCCCCAAGATTGGGCAAGGACACAGAATAATCTTGCTACTGCTTACCTTTACAGAATCCAAGGGAACAAAGCCGAGAATTTAGAAAGGGCGATCACCACTTACAATGAAGCCTTAACTGTTTTAACTTTTGAGGCATTTCCCCAAGATTGGGCAAGAACACAGAATAATCTCGCCACTGCTTACATTAACAGAATCAGAGGGGAGAAAGCTGACAATCTAGAAAGGGCGATCACCACTTACAATGAAGCCTTGAAAGTTTATACTTTTGACGCATTTCCCCAAGATTGGGCAAGGACACAGAATAATCTCGGTGAAGCTTACCGTAACAGAATCAGAGGAGAAAAAGCCGAGAATTTGGAAAATGCGATCGCCGCTTGCCAGGAAGCCTTGAAAGTTTATACTTTTGACGCATTTCCCCAAGATTGGGCAAGGACACAGAATAATCTTGCTACTGCTTACCTTTACAGAATCAGAGGGGAGAAAGCCGACAATTTAGAAAGGGCGATCACCACTTACAATGAAGCCTTGAAAGTTTATACTTTTGACGCTTTTCCCCAAGAATGGGCATTGACACAGAATAATCTCGCTGGTGCTTACGGTGACAGAATCAGAGGGGAGAAAGCTGAGAATTTAGAAAAAGCGATCACCACTTACAATGAAGCCTTGAAAGTTTGTACTTTTGACGCATTTCCCCAGGATTGGGCGAGGACACAGAATAATCTCGCTGGTGCTTACCTTGACAGAATCAGAGGGGAGAAAGCTGAGAATTTAGAAAGGGCGATCACCGCTTACCAGGAAGCCTTGAAAGTTTATACTTTTGACGCATTTCCCCAGGATTGGGCAATGACACAGAATAATCTTGCTGGTGCTTACTATTCCAGAATCAGAGGGGAGAAGGCTGAGAATTTAGAAAGGGCGATCACCGCTTACCAGGAAGCCTTGAAAGTTTATACTTTTGACGCATTTCCCCAGGATTGGGCAGGGACACAGCATAATCTCGCCAATGCTTACCGTAACAGAATCAGAGGGGAGAAGGCTGAGAATTTAGAAAGGGCGATCACCGCTTACCAGGAAGCCTTGAAAGTTTATACTTTCGAGGCATTTCCCCAAGATTGGGCAAGGACACAGAATAATCTGGCTATTGCTTACTATTCCAGAATCAGAGGGGAGAAAGCCGAGAATTTAGAAAGGGCAATCACTGCTTACCAGGAAGCCTTGAAAGTGAGGACTTTTGAGACATTTCCACAACAATGGGCAGGTACACAGCATAATCTCGCTACTGCTTACTATTCCAGAATCAGAGGGGAGAAAGCCGAGAATTTAGAAATAGCGATCGCCGCTTGCCAGGAAGCCTTGAAAGTGTTGACTTTTGACGCATTTCCCCAGGATTGGGCAAACACACAAAATAGTCTCGCTTTAGCTTACAGTGACAGAATCAGAGGCGATAAAGCCGAGAATTTAGAAAGAGCGATCACTACTTTGAATCAAGCTTTGAAAGTTTATACTTTTGACGCATTTCCCCAAGAATGGGCAACGACGCAAAGTAATCTCGCTAATGCTTACCATGACAGAATCAGAGGGGAGAAAGCTGAGAATTTAGAAAAAGCGATCACCACTTACAATGAAGCCTTGAAAGTTTGTACTTTTGACGCATTTCCCCAGGATTGGGCGAGGACACAGAATAATCTCGCTGGTGCTTACCTTGACAGAATCAGAGGGGAGAAAGCTGAGAATTTAGAAAGAGCAATCACTGCTTTGAATGAAGCCTTGAAAGTTTATACTTTTGACGCATTTCCTCAAGAATGGGCATTGACACAGAATAATCTCGCCTTAGCTTACTATTCCAGAATCAGAGGGGATAAAGCCGAGAATTTAGAAAGAGCGATCACTGCCTACCAAGAAGCTTTGAAAGTGAGGACTTTTGACGCATTTCCTCAAGAATGGGCATTGACACAGAATAATCTCGCCTTAGCTTACCGTAACAGAATCAAAGGGAATAAAGCCGAGAATTTAGAAAGAGCAATCACTGCTTTGAATGAAGCCTTGAAAGTTTATACTTTTGACGCATTTCCCCAGGATTGGGCAAGGACACAGAATAATCTCGCCTTAGCTTACGGTGACAGAATCAGAGGGGAGAAAGCCGAGAATTTAGAAAGGGCGATCACTGCCTACCAAGAAGCTTTGAAAGTTTATACTTTTGACGCATTTCCCCAGAATTGGGCATTGACGCAAAATAATCTCGCTTTTGCTTACGGTGACAGAATCAGAGGGGAGAAAGCCGAGAATTTAGAATGGGCGATAGCCTGTTATACAGAAGCCTTGAAAGTTTTTACTTCTGACGCATTTCCCCAGAATTGTTTACAAACTGCCCGTAATTTAGCTAAACTATACTACGATCAAAAACAATGGCAACCTGCCACAGAAGCCTGTCACCGCGCTATTGAAGCTGTCGAAAATGCTCGCTTAGAAGCATTAAATCCCCAAGATCGTCAAGAAGTTTTATCCAGTGCTATTGATGTTTTTTATGGTATTGTGCAAGCCCATCTTAACCTCAATCAGCCAGAGAAAGCATTAGAATATATTGAACGCAGTAAAGGGCGTAATCTGGTGGAATTAATCAGCCAGAAAAATCTACACCCCCAAGGCATTAGTCAAGAAATTATTGCCCAATTAAATGAATTAAAGCAAAGAGTTTTTAATGAACAAATTCGCTTACAACATCAAAGCATTAACCAGAATCTAATAGGTAGTTATATTCTAAATCCCTACGTTCAAGATCACAGTTATTTGGAGGAATATCAACAAGACTTAGATAATTTTATTGCAAGAGAAATTAAAGATCCTCTCTTTAGCCTCACTCAAAAAGTTGAGCCGATCGCATTTACAGAGATTCAGGCTTTAACTGATGCCGAAACTTGTCTGCTCCAATGGTACATTACAGGGGAGAAAATACTCGCTTTTGTCGTGTCTGCTGATGGAGATGTTAAATATTGGCAATCTTCCGAAGATGATATAAAGCAATTCTTTGATACCTTCAGTAATTATCGACAGCTTTACTACTCCAAAAATGGCAAGCAAGAATGGAGAAATCAACTATCTAACCTCTTACAGACTTTTGCTGATATTCTGCATATTAATGATATTCTTGCCCTCATTCCCGATACTTGTCAACGCTTAATTATTATCCCCCATTTGTTTCTACACATCTTACCCTTGCACGCCTTACCTGTTGATCCCCCCCAACTCCCCTTAAAAAGTGGGGAGTCGGCAACGGGGGGATCAGAATTACAAGATTTATTTCCGAAGGGTGTACAATATGCCCCCAGTTGTCAAATCTTGCAAAAAATTTCCCAAAGTTTTCACCATTCCGACTTTAATAAACTGTTCGCTATTCAAAACCCCACTAAAGACTTATCTTACACTGACTTAGAAGTTAATATCCTCTCAACTTTCTTTACTGAACCTCAAGTTATCGCCCAAGATAACGCCACTAAAAACGCTGTTCTTCCCCATCTCAAATCCTCAGATAACCACTGTTATCACTTCTCCTGTCATGGAGGCTTTAACCCAGCTAATCCCCTTGAATCCGCCTTATTATTAGCCAATAAAGAACCCTTAACATTAGGCGAAATCTTTGAACTGCGCTTGAATAAATGCCGCCTTATCACCCTTTCTGCCTGCGAAACTGGCATGATTGATATAAACTCTATCAGTGATGAATATATCGGTTTACCCAGTGGTTTTATGTTTGCGGGAAGTCCCAGCGTTGTCAGTAGTTTATGGACAGTTAATGACCTATCAACCTCCTTCTTGATGATTAAATTATATGAGATTTTATTTGATGAGAATCAGCAAGTTTCTGTACCAGTTGCTTTGAAAATGGCACAAAATTGGTTACAGAATTTAACCATTGAGGAATTGGACAAATTTCTGGAGCAATATCAGCCACAAATGGACAAACATCTTGCCTTATTGCAACCAGAACAGCGTCCACTATATAAAGAATCATTGAAACAAATAAAACAGCGCAAACCACATCCTTTTATAAGTCCTTATTACTGGGCAGGTTTTATCGCTACAGGGATTTAAGTTTCAAGATTAGCACAAACCTTTTTCATACCCAACTTAAAAGCACAAATACCGATAGCTGTTGCCACACCTGGAGGAATACCAGCACCCATAGAAATTGGTTCTATTGCTGGTGCAATCATTCCAGATTCCAAAGCTTCTCTAACTTCCTCTTGACAGATAAATTGGCGGCATTTTTTCAGTAAATCACCGATAGATCTATCTGGTTCTGTACCAGTTTCTCGCATTAGCAGTAAGGGTATAGCATACTTGAGATAACCGTCGCACTCATCAATCGCATCCAAAGCAGCGATCGCACTTAGATTATCTGCCAATTCAGCGCGAAACTGAGCAATTTCTTCGGGAGTAACTTTAGTTGATTCAATATTCATAGGTTGTTCTTATTTACAGACAATACTGATTGTATAGTTTCTATTTTGCCATCTAAAGTGTTAATCTAACTGGTCACTGATAACTGAAAAAGTTCTTAATTCCCTACCATTGTGATAATTACTGTCATTTAAACCACGACAAAATTAACTAATTTGCCCGGGACAACAATCACTTTTTTGATTTCCTTGCCCTCTAAATAACGTTGGGCGATTTCTGATTCCAGGGCGAGGGTTTCTAGGGTGCTTTTATCGGCACTAGCGGGAACTTGTATCGTGCCTCTGGTTTTTCCCAAAATTTGGATGACAAGGGTAATCTCGTCCACAATCAGGGCAGTAGGATCAACTTTTGGCCAGGGTTGCAGGTGAATTGATTGGCTATGGCCTAAAGCTTGCCATAATTCTTCGCTAAGATGGGGAGCAAAGAGGGAAAGTAAGATTAATAGGGTTTCGATTCCTTCCCGATAAATGGGGGATTCAAAACACTTATTATCCCCTAAAGCGTTACTGAGTTTCATCAATTCGGAAATGGCGGTATTAAATTGATAATCTCCTTCTAAATCCTCGGAGACTTCTTTAATAGCGGTGTGAATTGCCCGTCTTAAATCTTTGTCAGTTTTCGAGAAAGTCTCTATTTTTTTGACTTGCTTGGGTTTATTTTCAATATATTCGCTGACTAAACGCCACACCCGATTAAGAAAGCGAAATTGTCCTTCTACCCCCGCATCATCCCACTGTAAATCTTTTTCTGGGGGTGCGGTAAAAAGTATAAACATTCGGGCAGTATCGGCCCCGTATTTTTCCAGGACTTTCAGAGGATCAACGCCGTTATATTTCGACTTAGACATTTTTTCAAAGAAGAAAGATAGAACTTCCCCCGTGTCTTTATCGCAATATTTATCCTCTTTATAGATAACATTTTCTGCGGGGACATATTTGCCAGTTTCGGGATTTTTGTAGGTTAATCCCTGTACCATTCCCTGGGTTAACAGACGGTTAAAAGGTTCATCGACATTAACTAAACCTCGGTCTCTTAAAACTTTGGTAAAGAAACGAGAATAGAGTAAATGTAGGATAGCGTGTTCGATTCCTCCGACGTATTGATCCACGGGCATCCAATCATTAACCTTCTCGAATTGAAAGGGTATATCTTCATTTTTAGCATCGGTATAACGGAGGAAATACCAACTAGAATCGATGAAAGTATCCATGGTGTCCGTTTCCCGTTTTGCGGGAGTTCCACAGCGAGGACAATCCACATTTACCCAGTCTTCTAATTTGGCTAAAGGAGAAGCACCTCGACCGCTAAATTCGACATTTTCCGGTAAAGTAACGGGTAAATTATCGATAGGTACTGGCACGGTTCCACAGTTAGGACAGTGGATAACTGGAATCGGACAACCCCAATATCTTTGACGGGAAATTAACCAATCCCGGAGGCGATATTGTATTCTAGCTTTGCCGTAACCTTGGGCAGTGGCATAATCAATAATAGCGGTTTTTCCTGCTGTAGAATTAAGTCCATTAAATTGAGCGGAATTAATCATAATTCCCGCTTCTGTGTAGGACTCTTTTAACTCAATTTCGCCACTTTCTGGAGTAATAACTATCTTAATTGGTAGGTTATTTTCCCGAGCAAATTTAAAATCGCGACTGTCGTGAGCCGGGACTCCCATCACTGCCCCTGTCCCGTATTCGTAGAGGACATAATCAGCAATTAAAATCGGAATTTCTTCACCGGTAAAAGGATTAATTGCCACTCCTCCGGTTTTAATACCGCGTTTGGGTTTATCTTCGGAGGTTCTTTCTAATTCGCTTTCGCTGGCTATCTCTTGAATAAAAGTTTCTACGGCCGATTTTTGTTCAAGAGTGGTAACTTGTAAAGTTAAGGGATGTTCGGGAGCAAGTACCACATAAGTGACTCCATAAACCGTATCGGGACGAGTGGTAAAAACGGCAATTTTTTCTGTGGAGTTAACAAGAGGAAATTCTAAATAAGCACCTACCGATTTACCAATCCAGTTGGCCTGCATGGTTTTAACCCGTTCTGGCCAACCGGTAAGTTTATCTAAATCAGTGAGTAATTGTTCGGCATAATCGGTGATTTTTAGGAACCATTGCCGGAGTAATTTTCTTTCTACTTTAGCACCCGATCGCCAAGATTTTCCTTCACTATCTACCTGTTCATTGGCCAAGACAGTTTGATCGATAGGATCCCAATTCACTGCCGCTTCTTTTTGGTAGGCTAATCCTGATTCAAAAAACTGTAAAAATAGCCATTGGGTCCAACGATAATATTCCGGGGAACAGGTGGCAACTTCTCTTTCCCAATCGATAGATAATCCTAACTGTTGTAATTGCCGTTTCATCTGGGCAATATTTTGGTCTGTCCATTTTGCCGGAGGAACTCCTCTTTCAATAGCGGCATTTTCTGCGGGTAATCCAAAAGCATCCCACCCCATGGGATGCAGCACGCGATAACCCTGCATTCTTTTCAGACGGGCAATCACATCGGTGATAGTATAGTTGCGAACGTGACCCATGTGCAGGTTGCCCGATGGATAGGGGAACATGGAGAGGGCGTAAAATTTCGGTTTATCGGCGTTTTCTGGGGTTTTGTCCAATCCCATTTGCTGCCAAATCTTCTGCCATTTCTGTTCGATTTCTGCGGGGTTGTACGGCACTGGGGTCTTTTCTCCTGAGTTGTATCTATCCCTCCCATTTTACAGCAGCCGGCTGAGGGCGATTGCCAGTCTTGGAGTTATCCACCCTAGCAAAAACCCTCTGGGTTTTAGTGGTTAATTTTCCCGGGGAATATTAAACCTCTTGCATAATTAACTTTTGAGGGTTCAAAAACCTCAAAAATAAGGATTAAATCGCATAAAATCTGTAAATAGACCATTTAACTGATTATTATTCATTCTTAATTCTCCTGACTACTGACTACTGGCTACTGACTCCTAACCCTAACAACAATTTTTGATTTTTACAAGAGGTTAACAGCCGTTCGACTTCACCCAATAGTTACTTGACTGGTATCGACGCCGGTTGCCCCATGGACTTTACTGGCAATTGCAACCATTTTATTTAAAGTCGCCTGATGGGAAACCTTGCCTTTTAGTACAACTTTACCACCAGTTTGAGCGACCCACAATTTGTCTTCATCAGCTAAATCCGGTGTCTCGTCAAAAGCTAAAACTACTCGTTTAGCTAGGCCGCTTTCGTCGTATTTTCCATCTAATCCGACTCTTTCGGGGGGAATACCCGCAGCAGCGGCTTTCCCCGCAATCGCACTAGCGGCATCGGCCGGTTTATCTAAGCCAAAAATTCTTTTTAACCAATCCATTGCTAACACTCCTGATTGAGTTCTAAAACCCCAATTTCTTTAACAGAGATTTGGTGGAAACGATGTGTCGATCTAATCCTAAACGATCAGGACTGACTCCCACCGCTAAAGCGACTAATTGGGAAAAATGTAACACGGGTAAACCTAAACTTCGACCGATCGCTTTTGCCACTTCCGGTTGTCGGGAATCAAGATTAAGATGGCATAAAGGACAAGGGGTGACTAAACAATCGGCCCCCGCTGCCATGGCCTCTAAAATGTGTTTTCCTGCCATTTGGAAGGATTGGGTGGTGGCATAACTGGACAGAGGCCAACCACAGCATTGAGTGCGTCCTTGATAATAAATCGGATTTGCTCCCACCACCCGAAAGACATTTTCTAGGGATTCCGGCTGAAAAGGATTATCGTAGGGGAGAGTATCCTGGGCCCGCAGGAGATAACAACCATAAAAACTGGCACAATTTAAGCCTGATAAGGGACGAACCACCTTGGCCGCCAGATTATCTAAGCCATAATCGCCGACAATTGCCCAGAGTAGGTGCTTAACCGTCGTCGTACCTTGGTAGGGGGAACAATGTTCTTTCTGTAAATAATTATTAACTTCCTCAACATAATTGGGATTATTATGCTTTGCTTCCTTCAAGCGCTCATCCACATGACCGATCACTCCTTGACAGGTGCTACAGTGAGTCAACAGGGGTAAATTGAGGGCTTCCGCTAGGGCAATATTGCGCGCATTGACGGCATCTTCCAAGAGTTGCGAATCTTCCTTATAGGTTCCCGAACCACAACAGGCAGCTTTTTTGAGTTCGACTAAATTAATCCCCAAAGCTTCCGTCAGGGCTGCCGTGGATAAATATAGTTCCCGACAGGCACCTTGGGCGACACAACCGGGAAAATAAGCATACTGGAGATTTTTGACTGTCATGGATTCTAGGAAATTACTACTCATTACCTATCTACCATCTTGGCCCCCTTCCCCTCTGTCATCACTAAAGTCATGGAATTTCTTAATAGACAGCCTTTTGTGAGCTGCTCCCAACAAGTGTATGCTAGTTTGCCCCCCGAAATAATATCCAAAAACGAGGAGAGCCATCTCAACAGTATAATGCCTCTCCTTGAGAAAAATTGTTGTTTTGAGGAGTCGGTTGTACCAATGGCAATCTGTCCGGTCAAGAGGTGATTTACCGGTAGAATTGAGAGTGCAGCCGAGAAATTACGGCCAGAAACCCTATTTTGTCTGCTTACGCCGCTTGAGGGAGGGTGATAACAGCATCAAAGTCAGCACGGCTAGGGAAAACCGAGAGAACCCGATCGAGTTGGGTTAATTCAAAGATAATCTTGACTGAAGGTGGAATAGAACAGATATTGAAGGATTTTTCTTGACTTTGAGCCAGACGAAAGGCGGTAACTAAAGCCATTAATCCAGCGCTGTCGAGGAATTCCACCCTACTCATATCCACGAGAAAAGTGATAGAGCGACTCTGGTTAACCAGATTGGTGAGCTGCTCTTGAAATTCTAGGACGTTAGCGGCGGTAATATAGCCGTTTGGCTCAAATAGAGCAATTTCCGGGACTTTTACAGGACTTTTCATGGCTGGGCTTTGAAATTCATAAATGAACCTTTTAACTGGAGATCAGATACCGCTATTATGTCCTAACTTTCTGATTTTGCAACCCCGGTCTCGATAAATTTCCTCTCTCCTGAAAAGATTAATCTTTTTTTAATCTTTCCCCTGTGGGAAGGAACCACTTTTAGGTTAACCTGATGATCCGGGGAGTCAAGAGGAACAGTGATCAAGGCTTATTAGGGCGAATACCAGGGGAAAGTCGTTAGGTTTAAGCTCTAATCCCGAATGACTGATGATGAACCAGCATTATACTGGTATTTTTGCTGAAATAAAGTAAAGCAGGATACAGAAACTAGATTTATTGAACTAGAGTAAGGAAATTGTGGATACCCAGCCGACTATCCGCCAATTAGTGGAACAAGCCCTATATTATCGTCAAATCACGCCAGAAATCGAAAACGGAATTAATGAACTCCTCGCTCGTCTTGGCTACGTTTCCGATGTGGATTACGAGGCCCTAGAGTTACTCATGGATGAAATGGACGAGGGCCGGATTAATCTCGTTCCCCGTCGGTAACTTCAGTTATCAGTGGTGAGTTTTCAGTTCACTGATGGCCTTTCGGTTCCTGTTATGCAATGGACGGGGTTATAAGGGATGAAACCATTATATAGAAAGACATTTAGCGATCACCCGATCAAACCGAACCTAGGCGTTGGGTTTCATGCTTCAACCCAACCTACGTTCATCTTATATTTAATTCCACCCACCTACTTAGCGATCACCCGATCGAACCAGACCAAGTAACGAAGAACCTCACTGATTACTGTTTACTGTTTACTGATTACTGATGACTGAACAATCCCCCAAAACCCAATTTCCCTAAATTTCCCCAAATTAATATAATTGACTTCAGGCTTTCTCTTAACCTGATTTTTTCCATGATTCCTTTAACTCTTAATCTCTTGCAAGGTTCCGTTACTTTTCGTTTCAGTCCCAGTGCTGCTCTGGATTTGCAAAGGGAAATTAATATTTTACTCGATCACCTGAAAGCGATCGCCAGTAATGCCGCTAGTGGGGGTAAACCCCAACCCCAAAAACCGCTGGAATATCAGCACACTGGTGATGTGTTTCTGGAAGTGTTTTGTAATCCCAATATTTATCCGAGTCCTTTTTCGGCTAAAGTTTTGTTAACGGTTCGTGACGATCGCCTACGCTTAACCACAGAAGCAGAATTAACCCGTGTAATCGAGGATTTAGAGCGTTATATCGACCAAAATAGTTAGAATCGGGGGATTTTTGGGGTTTCGACCTTTCCTTGTCGTCCCACCTCTCCCCATCTGATTATTCTTCTCTAGCTTGCCATGTTACCGACCGATTTATTGATTTCCCGTCAAAATGGCGAGACAATTATTCCCAAACGCTTACCGATCGCTCCTGATTATCTGATGATCGCTCAAGAACAAATCACCTGTTTTCAGGAAAGTATCGGTCAAACTAAGGGAGAATTAAGCCAAAAACTCCTAATCTTGGAGGGAGACAGTCCCGATTATAAAATTAAACGGGGATTTGCTCACCTATTAACCAATCATTTTGCCACCTTTGAGATTATTAGTCCCTTAGAACCGCAGGAATTAAGAAAAAGAGTTTTTGAACAAGCGGCTAACTTTGTTCCTATTCCCCAAAATCGATCGCTAATTCTTCAAACAATTGCCCAGCAACTCAGCCAAGAATTAAATCAAGAAATTTTTCCAGTAGCTCTAGAAAAAGGACTCTATGCTGATTTAGCAGAGAATAAAATTCTCACTCAATTTGATGCTCCCACCCCCGAAAACTTAATTCATCGTTTTAACCTCTCGCAAATTCAAGGTATTTTTTATCGGGCCAGTTATTTAATCATCAACGTCCACCGCAACGATCCGGGGGAATATAAATATCTCTTTCGCTATCTAAAACTATTTCGTTTAATGACTTATATCGAAGGGGATGCCGACACGGGATTTACTATTACTATCGATGGTCCCACCAGTTTATTTAAAGCTAACAGTCGTTATGGCATTGAAATCGCTAAATTAATTCCTGCCTTACTCCATGTTACTCACTGGAATCTGAAGGCACAATTACAGTATAAAGATTCCTATACAGGCACTATTAAAAAACAACAGTTCAATTTAGAGGATAACTGTGGTCTGGTGTCCCACTATTCCCCAGGTAAACCCTACGATAGTATGTTAGAGGAATCTTTCGCTAAACGTTGGTTACAGTTAAAAACTGAATGGCAACTAGAAAGGGAAGTGGATTTAGTGCCTTTACCCGGAGGAGTGATGATTCCCGATTTCCGTTTAGTGCATCCCGATGGTCGCGTTTTTCTCCTCGAAATTGTTGGTTATTGGCGACCAGAATACCTACAAAAGAAATTTTTACAGGTTAAATCGGCCCAAGCAAGTAATCTAATTTTAGCCGTATCGGAACGGTTAAATCTAGAAAAAGCCGGAGTTAAATTTCAAAATCTACCCGCTCAGGTTATCTGGTTTAAAGATAAATTATCACCCCAAGCAGTGTTAGAAGTTTTAAGTTAAAGGTTTAGGAAGCTAAAAGCGGAAGTATGGTTTGATACTCCCGCTTTGGTTTAATCACACTAGGTTAACCTTTTTGCTCAAGACCGGACAATGAGTACTACATCATTGAGCAATGGTAGGATTGATGGACACTTTCACCACTTTATTTTTTTCTTCTTCCGCTTTCGGGAGAGTGAGATTGAGAATGCCATCTTTGTATTCAGCAGTCACGTTATTGTTATCAACCCGAACCGGTAGAGGAATAACCCGATGAAATTTACCATAACGGAACTCAGTGCGGGTAAATCCTTCTTCTTCGGTTTTAATTTCCGATTTTCTTTCACCATTAACGGTCAGACTATCGGCTGTTACTTCCACGTTGAGGTCTTTGGCTTCCATACCAGGTATTTCCAGTTTAAGCTGAACGGCCTCTGGCGTTTCGGTAATTTCCGCCGCCGGGATGAAGGATAACCCCATTTTTTCGCCATTGCCCACATCAGTCGGTACAAGACGGTCAAACAAGCGATTCATTTCTTTCTGTAGGCTTTCTACTTCTCTGAAAGGTTCCCAACGTATAAGTGCCATATAAGTCACCTCCGAAGTTTTCTTAACGCTAGAGATGTTGGTTTATCTCTACCCTCTTATGATAGATAAAAGATTCTCTGACCGGGGTAGGGTTTTCGGTATTGAGTTTTTCCAGATTCCCGTACTATCTCCTATACTAGAGCTAGGTGAAAAAGTTTTTCCCGGGGAAGTGGGGGGTTTTCTCGGTGAACAGTAATCAGTGAACTGATAACTGATAACTCAAATCTGATAACTCAAATCTGATAACTGACTCCTAACCCCACCAACAAACTTATTCAGCAAACCCTAATTATCTACTGATGAATAATTAAACTTTCTAAACTGGTTTGTAAATCTTGGGTTAATTGGGCTACGGCCGAGCGTCGATCGCTTTTATAATCAGCATAGCGCTCGGATACAGAAATAGGTTTACCAATAGTTATTATCGCTTTTTGTTGACCAATTTGGGGACGAAAAAAGGGATTACCTCCCTTAATTCTTGTCACTAAATCCCAGAGTAATAAAATTGTCTCGGCAAATCTTTCTACGGTGGGTTTTTCTTTGACATAATAACCGGTTACTGAGACGAAACTTTCGACAATTCTCATGTGCCACATTTTTAAATTAGCTTCATCGGCCAGGCGATCAGCTAATCCTAATTCAAGGGGAGAAATAGAATGAGTGGGTTTTAATTCTTGGCGATAAATGCGTTCCCATCCTGCTTGTTCTAAACGACGACAGCGATCGATTACATTACCATTAGGAGAAACATTAAAATACTTTTCTACGGTTTGGAGGGCCACATCTAATAAATTGGCTAAACGTTTGGCTAGGGTTTCATTTGGATCATCACCATTGGCAGGTACTACAGGCAAAGATTGATAGTAGAAATCTCGATAAAAATCCTCCATTAAAGATAATAATCTTTCTCCTAACCGAAAAAGACGCTCGTATAAAACCTTTTCTTCTCGGGATGAATTCGGGGTGGGTTCTAAACCGCTATCGTTTTCTAAATTAGTTAAAATTTGCTCGATTTCTTGCCACACTGGAGTCAGATAAAAATACTGAATACCAATAGGTAAAATAATTACTTCTTGCTGTTGTTTAGCTTTTCTGACATCATCCACCCCCCAAAAAGCTAATTGAGAAATACCCGGTTCAATTGCGCTAACAAGCTCATTATGTCCGTTAGTTGCCCCTTCCGGAGCAGCGGCTAAAGGATAATCTCCTTCTAATAATAAACGACGAGCCGAACGCAATCCGATTAAATCGGCTTTTCCCCGTTGAATTGGTGTGCCACCTAATTTAGAATATAACCATCCTACCCTTTCTCCAGCCCATAAAGGAATCCCTCGATCATACATAAAATGAGCGTGAATTGGCTTGTTTAATTTTATTCCTAACTCTTCGGCTTTTTTGGGTACTAATTTCCACAAAAGATAGGCCATACAGTAGGGATCGTTAATACTGGGATGACGGAAAGCAAGCAGTAAACGGACTTTTTTCTCTTGACTTTTTTGATAAAATGTGATTAAAGTTTCTAGATTGGCAGCGGAAATTTCTCTTAAGTTGGTTTGAGTTTGTAACCAAAGAGGTAAAAAGATTTGACATCCCTTTAAAAGCAAGGGATTAAGGTCAGGGGGGATAAATTCGAGGGGAGGTTGCGCGCCCAAAGATAGATTAGACATATAAGTATAAGTAGTCGTGCCAAATAAATTTCCTAGTTGAGACAGTTATCAGTTATCAGTTATCAGTTATCAGCTTCTGAAGGCAAGAGGCAACAGGCACTCGTGCAAAAGACAGAATCTGACAATTCTCCTACCTAAAAAGAAGGTTAGAAACTAAGCACATCAAAGCTTTTAGCTTAACCAATTAGGTCTTAGATTCGACCCTTGTTATCAGTTATCAGATTTGAGTTTTCAGTTCACTGTTTACTGTTTACTGTTTAAGGAAGAATAAAAGAAAACTCTGATCAATAATTACCCACTGGTCAAAAGATAATCACAGCAGCAAACAGGTGTCGAGCTAGATTTCAAATACACTGAGATTGCAGGATCCCTCAACCGTGAAAGGAGAAATTAACCGACTTTAAGCGAGGAGGAACACCAGTATTTTACCTCCTCACCTAAACAAATACAGCTATACTATAGCTCTATCCCCATTTCTCGCAAACGAGCCGCCAGCTGTTGAGAACGCTGTCTTTCCGCTTCCAGAGCTTGCTGAGTAGCATTTAATTGCTCCTGTGCTGCGGCCGCTTGCTCCTGTGCTGCGGCCGCTTGCTCCTGTGCTGCGGCCGCTTGCTCCTGTGCTGCGGCCGCTTGCTCCTGTGCTGCAGCCGCTTGCTCCTGTGCTGCAGCCGCTTGCTCCTGTGCCGCGGCCGCTTGCTCCTGTGCCGCGGCCGCTTGCTCCTGGGCTGCTTCTTCTGGCAAGGGGATTAAATTGCCTTCCGAGTCATAAAATCTCGCCCAAATTGCCGTTTCTCGGTCAAT
>NZ_JACJSW010000097.1:0-14934 GCF_014698375.1 Microcystis flos-aquae FACHB-1344
CCTATGGTTGTGAGAATTGACCAATTGCTGGCCGCTTGAAAATCACTGATCTCGCTTTTATCTTCCTCAAAAATTACATCTTTTACCCAATGTAACTGATTTTCTATTTTCCAATGTCCTCGAATAATTTTAGCAAATACTTGGGCGGATTTAGTTAGGCTACTAATATAGTAAGCTGTTTCTTCATACGTTTTATCCCCGCGACTACCCCTTCTTTCTACTTTAATAATTCGGCGCAGATTTTCCAACCCTTGTCTTTCATTTTTCCTCACTTTAAAAACTTCTATTTTTCTTGATATTTTTCGTCCATGACTATTATCTTGTTCGAGAAAGCAACTTTCTGGCTTTGAGGAATTACTCAGGTCTTGTATTCGCTGATAAAGATTTTTCTGATTTCCTTTAACGGTGATAACATAATCATTTTTACTCTTGGCTATTAAGCTGATTGTTTTTTTCTGACAATGTAAAGCATCCCCAGTAAAAACTTTATTTTGGAGAGTGCAATCCTGAATTATAGCTTGACCTTCGTCGATTTCAGACCCTTTTTTGTTTTCGATTCTTTTTAAGTGTAATACTAAGCCACTTTCTTGACTAAACAATGAGACAAACATGATAAAATTTTGTTGTTCATTGTTAGGATTTTTTCGGGTGTTTTTGAGACTTTTTCCATCTATACCTAGCCAATTTATGTCATCTCTTTGTCCATATTCTTCTAATGCCCATTCATTAAACATTTTTAACAAACTCTGCCATTCAACTCCCATCATTACCCTTCTAATTGTTGAATAGGATGGGACTCTTTCGGGAATTATATTAAATTCTTGACTGAGCCTGTGCCGATTATTTTTAGCAAACTCTCCTAGCTCTCTCTAACCTGAGTATCCTAGCATTGTTCCCAGTATTATTACTACTAATACTATCCATAAAGGGTGTCTTTTTCCTTGATCTTTCCGAAAGTCCTTGACTTGTTTCAGTTTTTCTATTAAGCTCAACATATGTTTTAAAAGTTGGCGGTCACTTCTCATTTTACCTGATAGTGATCGCTTTTACTTTTGATATTCTGATGGGAGAATGAAACAGCCCTACGCACCCCAGGGGAACTGTAGCCAATTTTGTCGGCAAGGTGCGAACTAACCCCCGTTCCCCGTTCCCTGGCCAAACCCTAGAAATCATCGGGAATAATCCATTGGGTCGGTTGCGTCAGTTTTTTTAGTCTAGCGGCTTCTGCCATTTCTAGCATCTTTTCCAAAGAAGTTTCGGCAATGAATTTGGCTGCTTCAGCGGCATGAGCTTGATTGGGGCATTTATCGCCTAAAATACAACCATTTAGGCAATCTACAGCACAATTTACCTGTTTTTCCATAAAAATTCTCTTTTTCTGACTAGATTTGGCCTTTATATTTTAACCCAACTTTTTTTCAATACCTAAGCAAAATTAATTACCGCTCTTGGAGGGAGTCTGGCAAAAGTCTTACAGTCTCTAAACTCTAGCTCTCTTATGGGGTAAGCCTTCAAGCGATCGCTAACTAACAGAAACCCGAAATTTGAGTTTTTATTAGAAAAAAAGTTAGCGATCACTTGTCAACCAAGGGTTTCAGAATCTGGATTCGGTCAGGGATTTCCGAAAGTTCCAGAAGAGCGATAACACATCTTGCTAATCCTTTTGCCGCTCTCAACCCTAGCTAAGTAATTATGCCAGTTAAGAAAGCGGCACGCTTAACCTTTCCCTAACCCATAAATTGCTATATATTTTAATTGTGTGAGGAGTGAGAAGAAAGCAAAGTCCTTGGGGTCGAAACACGGCAAGACTCCCGAGGGCTTTTCCATGTCTAGGGAACAGTTGTCAGTCATGAACCAGCCTCAAGAGCGAGAACCTTTTGCCAGTTTAGTTTTATATCATCTCTTTAAATGGTCGATCGTTAGCCCAACCCTACACGGCTATTTTCGCGGTCGCGTTTACGGAGTGGAAAATGTCCCCCGGCGTCATCCTCTGATTATCGTCTGCAATCACGCCAGTTACTTCGATCCACCCCTATTATCCTGTGCCGTGCGTCGTCCCGTAGCTTATATGGCTAAAGAAGAATTATTTACCATCCCGATTTTAAAACAGGCGATCGCTCTTTATGGGGCCTATCCCGTCAAACGCGGCAGTGGTGATCGGGGGGCAATTCGGGCGGCGATGGGAGCATTAGCGGCGGGCTGGGCAGTGGGAGTGTTTCTGGAGGGAACGCGCACCGAGGACGGATTGATCCATCAACCAAAACTAGGCGCGGCGATGATTGCCGCTAAAGCGGGAGTTCCTCTGTTACCCGTCAGTTTGTGGGGGACAGAAAAGATTTTTCAAAAAGGTTCTTCTTTTCCCCATAGTATCCCCTTAACTATTCGCATCGGGCAAGTGCTGCCGCCACCGATTTCTAACAAAAGAGAAGCTTTACAGGCAGTTACCGAGCGCTGTGCCGAAATTATTAACGGATTACACGCCCTCGGACGCTAAATCGACCTTTTAAACAGGATTTAGTCAGCTAAGACGCATTTTAACCGCCTATCCTTAGATTAGCTAAATCTCTCCCCCCCTTGTCCTAGGGCTGTTTCATCCTCCCATCAGAATATCAAAAGTAAAAGCGATCACTGTCTTTGTAAAATGAGAAGTGACCGGCAACTTTTAAATATATGTTGAGCTTAATAGAAAAACTAAAACAAGTCAAGGACTTTCGGAAAGATAAAGGAAAAAGACCCCCTTTTTAGCGCGACGGGAGCGTCAATAGATTTCTTTCCCCTACACTTTGAAGTGGGGAATGTGGGTTAAAATTGGCATAACTCGACCATCGCCTCGACCATGTTCTTTTTTGTCCTCGGCTTCAATCTAGGCTTAACTTTATTTAATTGCTTTCTAGTCTGGAAATTGTGGCAATTGCGGCGGATTTTAGGGCGAGTGACCAAAATTTTAAACCGGGTGGAACGACGTTTACACCACATTTTTTACCCCGCCCCCGAATATATTGTCATCGCTGGGGCGAAAACCTATTATCTCAGACAAAACTATCAACGTCTCTGCGGACAGATACAGATACTGCAATCCCTATTCTTGACCTTCTCCCTGATTATCCGTTACTGGCAGCGTCAACCCCGTCAACGCCGTCGCCTGTGGTCGCTACAATTGAGCAAAATCTCTAGCAATCAAGCAGCTGACAGCGAGCGCCAGCCAAAGTAATACACAAGTACGAGTTAAATTCAAAGCCTGTTCGACGGTTTTGACGGTAATCGGGTTGAGGTTATCGCCCAATAAAGGTTTTTCCACAATCTGGCCTCGATATTGATTTTTACCCCCCAATTGCACCCCCAAAATCGCCCCATAGACGCATTCACTCCAACCAGAATTAGGACTAGGATCCCGACGGGCATCGCGCCAACAAATGCTTAAAACCCGCCCCGGCCGGCCCGAAATTAGGGCGAGAGTTAATACCGTCAAACGACAGGGTAGCCATGTCAAAACATCCTCGCTTTTGGCACTAAACCAACCCATATGGGTGTAGGGTGGCCGACGATAGCCAATCATCGAATCGAGGGTACTAGCGGCTTTATAAGCGCAAGCGAGGGGAACTGGCCCCACCCCCAGAAAAGCACCGAGAAGGGCATAAAAAAGCGGCGCGGTAACTCCATCCACACCATTTTCACTGACGGTTTCTAATAGGGCGCGGAGGATTTCTTCCCGGCCGAGATTATCTGTGTCGCGACCAACGTATAAACTTAGTTGGCAACGAGCTAAGGTGATATTTTCAGCTTGTAAAGGTGCGATGACTGTTTCGGCAGCCCTGCGTAAACTTCTACCGGCTAAACAACTAGCCAAGAGAATCACTTGTACTAGGCAACTCAACAGCAAATTGACCTGACCTAACCATTGGATTCCTAGCCAAGTTAAGACCCCGGCCAAGATAATTAAACCTAGTCCCAGAATTATGCCCGCTAAACGTTGGCGAATTTTTTCCCGCGTCCAATTAAGGATAACTTTTGTGGCAACGGCAATAATCGCCCCCATCACCTGCACTGGATGAATCCATCCCCAAGGATCGCCGACCAGATAATCTAAAACCGCCCCTAATACTAAAATGATCGCCGTTGCCGCTTCCTTCACAATTACTACCTTTTCCCATCGATATCCCGAATTTTCTCAATATTGTCTTCCCAGTTAGCCCCATCAAAGAACTGGAGCTGAAAATCGCCTAAGACATTGCCCTCCAAACAGCGCAGGTTTATATCTATAGCGTCAGGATGGGAGCGGGGACGATAGAAAGGATGAATACCACAAACACGACAAAAATAATGTTGGGCCCTGTGGGTATTAAATGTATAGGTACTTAAGAAATCTTCACCGCTTAGGAGGGTAAATTGTGCTGAAGGAACAATCAGATGCAGAAAGCCTTTTTTCTGACAAATCGAACAATTACAGTCTAGAGCCTGATCATGCTTGATCGCCACTTGAAAACGGATCGCTCCACAGTGACAACCCCCCCCATAAATCTTTGCTTGTGTTGTTGCTGTCATAACTTCTAAACTACTAAACAATAAAGCTGGTTTCCTCTCCCCTAGCGGCAATCCAGCTACGGGCATCGTAGTATAAATCGGCTAAGGTAATCTTCCCTAGGGCCTCTTTTAATTTCTCGTGTAGGTGTTTCCAGATAGTAAATGTCACCCAATCTTCTGCCTGTTCGTCCCTGGGATGATAGCCTGATAATGGCTCGATCGTCTCTCCCACTGCCTCCAGAATTTGCCCCAACGAGATCCGATTTGCCGGCCTGGCCAATTGATAACCCCCTTGCGCTCCCCGAAAGGAGCGAACTAACCCCGCTCGTCGCATTTCTATCAGCAATTTCTCTAGATAAGCAGCCGGGATATCTTGACGCAGGGCGATCGATTTTACCGAGACGGGAGTTCCTCTAGGTTGTAAACTAAGATCCAGCAAGGCTTTAACACTATAGTGACCCCTAGTTGTTAGCTTCATTATCCCTCATTTTTACCTCTTTATCTCTATCCTACCCCCTGCCCTCATTGATGACAGAAAGGCTAACCTCCCTTCCCTCAGCATCTCGATCAACATTGATAAATTCTGTTAAGATTTCGATCGAGAGATAGAGTGTAATCAATTACAATCAATTTCCTCAAGCAAGTGATAATTTTTAGTTTATACCGTGTAAGATGAGTGTAGAGATCAATCGTAACCCGATTGTTTCTGGTCAGGGGGAGCAATTCTCCTCGACTAGCCTTGATGACCCTAACCTTTACTTATCTGCCGCGAACTTAAATGAACAAAACTACTAATCCAGAACCCCTGACTGGCCTCGAACTAATTGAGAAAGTTAAACAGCTAGGCAACCTCAGCAAAGAGGAAAAAGCTCGGGAATGCGGCTACTATACCATGACAAAAAATGGTATTGAACGCGTTAATATGATGAAATTTCTCAATGCTTTAATCGATGCCGAGGGAATTGACTTAGATAGCAGTGCCAATGGTCATGGACGAGGTGGGCGCTCGGCCAGCTACCGGATCAGTGTCCAATCCAATAATAATCTCCTAATCGGTTCGGCCTACACCAAAAAAATGGGACTCAAACCGGGAGATGAATTTGAAATTACTTTGGGGAGAAAACATATTCATCTCAAGCAAGTTGGTGCCAGCGACGACGACGAATAGCAATAATTAAGGAGAGAGCCGTTTAACTCTCTCCTTGCCATTAGATAAGCTCTTGTCCATTGAAACTGGGTATTTTATCCTCAATCAGTCTTTAAGCATCTAGATCAAAGACTCCGTTCGATATGTCCGGTTAATTTTGTCCTATTAACCGCGTGTAATATACCTCTCCAGAAATCAGGCTAGAAGCCCGATCCATCAAGCTAAAATCTTCATTATTGGAGATGTCTAATGCAGCGACTAGAAAAATTGGCATCTCCTGGGGTGCTAATTAGGAATTCTCCGCTTCTTTGGAGACAATCCAGAAAGCGTGGATAATGCCGGGGACATAACCGATTAAAGTTAAGATGATGTTATTGACATCCTCACCGCCGTAAACGGACGGTGATTCCTCACCACGCCACCTTTTTAGGATGGTCGTTGAATGGGGTTGACGCTTCACAGGATGCTGCTACCTTAGCGGTAGTCTTACACTTTCTCCACGTCCGTTTTGAGTGTCCGAATGCCCTCCGGCCACTTTGAACAAGTCGAAAAAATCTCATGTTCAACCTTATTTCCTAGAAAGTTTTACTCGTTCAAGGCCGAATTTGAAGTCTTTTCTGAACGAAACCCCCTACTATCTGTGGTCAAGGTTCGGTTTTTAGCTTGGTTATCGCTTTTTGCATTGTAGCTTAAAGCCGTCCTAAAAGGACGGGGTTTTCAACCCAAATTTTCGATAACAAAGTCTAAACTCAGTCCCGTAGTCAAAAATACGGCTAAGGGCGGCAAAAAAAACGCACAAACTAGGCGAAGAAACATTGCTTGTACCTCAAAAAGACTTTAGTGAATCTTAATTCTATATTAAGCTTGCTCTCCTTAAAGTTGCCATAAAATGGGGGTAATTGCGAAAAAATTAAGGAAAAATTTATGATCGGCCTTCTTTTAAATATTCTTGCCACTGCCCTTAGTTTATTAGTGGTTGATATTATCTTCCCCGGTGTTAAAGTCGATAGCTTTATTGTGGCCATGGTTGCGGGGGCAGTTATCGGTTTAGTCAACGGACTGGTTAAACCGATTCTAGGGCTGCTTTCCCTACCGATTACTATTCTCACCCTCGGTGGCTTTATCCTTGTTCTCAATGGCTTTTGTTTCTGGTTAGCCTCGATCCTCGTCCCGGGATTCGCAGTTAAGGGTTTAGTGGCTTTTATCGGTGCGCCAATCGTCCTCTCTCTGGTCAACACCCCCTTAAATAAATACTTCGCCGAAAAAGGTTCCAGCGAAGTACCACAATAGTCAGTGACCAGTTATCAGTTATCAGTACCTTTACTATAACACCTTTGAGCCAAAAATCGGCTCTTCGGTAGATACTATACTGGAGACGGTTTGTGAATCTTACAAGTCTTATCCATCAAGAGTTTCAGAATCATAATCACCCCGTCTGCATAAGTCTGCATAATAAGTGCCGAAGAACCCAAAAATCATACCTTCGGGCAGAAAAAGGCCAAAAATAAATACTTCGCCGAAAAGGGTTTCAGCGAAGTACCACAATAGTCAGTGACCAGTTATCAGTTATCAGTGTCTTTAGTATAACACCCTTTTTCGATCAGTGCAAGACTTTTTTCAAATTTTAGGCCAAGAATTTTGGACCCAAACCGACTTTCGGCGCGTACACCGCCCGATCGCCCAATTCTGCTTCGATGCGTAACAAGCGATTATACTTAGCCACCCGTTCACTGCGACTGAGAGAACCAGTTTTAATCTGTCCGGCATTAGTAGCCACCGCCAGATCTGCGATCGTGGTGTCTTCCGTTTCTCCGGAACGATGACTGATGACAGAACGATAACCGTGACGGGTAGCCAGGGCGATCGTTTGTAGGGTTTCCGTCAAAGAACCGATCTGATTGAGTTTAATCAGGATCGAGTTAGCAATACCCAGATCGATCGCTTTTTGCAGACGGATGGGATTAGTCACCATCAAATCATCGCCCACCAACTGAATCCGCGCCCCCAGTTTATCGGTCAATAATTTCCAATTATCCCAATCTTCCTCGTGTAAACCGTCTTCAATAGAAACAATCGGATAGCGATCGACTAAACTGGCCAAAAAATCCACCATTTCGGCGGGAGAATGGGCCGAACCATCGTAGAGGTATTGACCATCCTTATAGAATTCACTGGCGGCCACATCCATAGCCAAAGCCACCTCCGACCCCGGTTTATAACCAGCACGTTCGATCGATTCAATCAAAATATCCAAAGCTTCCTGATTTGAAGCCAAATTAGGAGCATAACCGCCCTCATCGCCCACACCGGTCAGTAATTTGCGTTCGTGCAAGGCCTTACCCAAAGCGGCGAATACTTCCGCTCCCCAACGCAAACCCTCCTTAAAAGAATCGGCCCCGATGGGGAAGATCATAAACTCCTGAAAATCGACGTTATTATCAGCGTGAGAACCACCATTGATCACGTTCATCATCGGGACGGGTAGTACATTGGCCATCGGACCTGCGAGATAACGATAGAGAGGCAAGCCCAGATCCGCCGCCGCTGCTTTGGCCGTAGCCAGAGAGACGGCTAGGATAGCATTAGCCCCTAATTCTCGTTTATTGGCCGTGCCATCGCGATGGATCATAGCTAAATCGATACTAGCTTGGTCGAAAGCATTCATCCCCTCCAAAACCGGGACGATTTTTTCGTGGACATTGCGAACCGCTTTCAGGACACCCTTACCACCGTAACGCTGGGGATCATCATCGCGCAATTCGTGGGCTTCAAAACTACCCGTAGAAGCGCCACTGGGAACCTGGGCCAAACCCATCGCCCCCGATTCTAACAGCACTTCTGCTTCGATAGTGGGACGGCCGCGGGAATCTAGAATCTCCCTAGCTGCGATCGCTTCGATGGGAACTTCGATTTTATCTAACATAACTTATCGTCTCCAACTCAATTTACGGGGTAATTTCGGCTGATTACTAATTGCCTAAAGGGAAATCCACGTTGACAATCTGCTTTTGATCATCAAAAACGAGGATTAAGGTATCCGTCAGTTTTTCAAATTGAATCGTCACCAACACCAGATCCACACCGTCCGTATCCGAGCCTTTTCTGACCTGAGTTCCCACGATCCGACGCACGGGGCCGGTACGCTTAAGTAAATTCTCCCAAGCACCTTGTACTCTGGTGGGGAAAACCTCAGCTTTCAGGAGAGGATGTAAAAAACCTCGGGCCAGGCCGTAGTCTTTGTTGACCAAGGACGTGACAAAAGCATCGCCAATCTCAGAAATACTACGAAATTCGGGAAAATCGGCGGCAATTACCTGACCAGACCGGTTAAAGGTAATTACCACATCTTCAGTGAGTTTCTCAAATTCAACGGTGACAATCACCAAATTGGCATTGATAGCATCGAGTAGCTTGCTTTTGACAATGCGCTTAAACGGTCCAGTATTGTCAGTGACTTGGCTTTCCCAGACCTTTTGCAGTTTTTCGGCAGTCCAGAGGGGTTTTAGTTGGGGTGACAAAGCTGCAATAACTTTGTCGTATTGTTTAGTTCCCAACCATTCTACTAACTGCCGAGCTTGCTTTTCTTCTCGGACGGGATCACCAATAGCGATCGCATTCGGCTCTAGGTTCGCCTGTACCGGTGAAGCGCTGAACGCGGTCCAAGGCAGGGAAAAACCAATTAAACACAAAGAGAGAATCGATACCCGTTTCGCTAATGAAAGCCGCATCATTTCAGCTATTGCTCCGCAAATAAATAACGTTTTTCCACTTGACGATTGAATTGATGCCATTGTTCATTAGTTAAAGCATTCAACATCGGTCGATCGAGCAATATCTCTCCTCTTGTTATACTGGTTTAACGATTAAGACTACCGCGGAACGCGCTTGCACCCGATAGGTTTCCGATTCAATAGCGGCTGCGGCATCTAAATCACAGGCTGCCTCGGACAATTGCCAAGCAGTATCGATGACGCGATGCCATTTTTCCCCTTGTCCCAAGGGGGGTAACTGGAAGTTGAGAGATTCCCAGTAAGCGTTCAGCATAATGTGTAAATACTCGTTCGCCTTGGGATGACGCAGGGAAAAAGCTAAACTGTGGGAATCTTCCGACCAATCGGGTTTACTCAACTGTACGCCATGCCAACTGAGATGGGGTTCAAGACTGGTATAGGTGACTTCTAGCAATTTTTCTTGACGGAAAAGAGCTAATTTTTGATTAAAATCGATCAGTCTCCTTACGAAACACCAAAGATCGAACTCTTGCTCTACCGCACTCCAATCGAACCAACTTAACTGGTTATCCTGACAATAGGCGTTATTGTTGCCCTTTTGGGTGCGTCGCACTTCGTCCCCCATCAACAGCATAGGTGTTCCTTGGGAAATAAACAGGATCGTTAAGAGATTTTTTATTTGTTGCAGTCGCAGGGTTTTAATCCTCTCGTTATTGGTTTCCCCTTCTACCCCACAATTCCAGCTAAAATTATCGTTGCAACCGTCCCGATTCTCCTCGCCGTTAGCCTCGTTGTGTTTCTCGTCGTAGGAAACTAGATCGTTAAGGGTAAAGCCGTCGTGACAGGTAACAAAATTTATACTTCTATTGACATCGGTATCGGGTCTGTGGTATATGTCGGGGCTTCCTAAAATCCGCGCCGCTAATTTGCTGACTATGCCGGTATCTCCCCGGACAAAAGCGCGCACATCATCGCGAAAAGGACCATTCCACTCGGAAAACCAATCGGCAAATTCGACAAATTGACCGACACTATACAATCCTGCCGCATCCCAAGCTTCGGCGATTAATTTTGTGCCGGCTAAGACCGGATCCGATTCGATCGCCCAGATCATGTTATAACCTTTTTGCAGGATCGGTTCCCCGTCCACATTGCGCGATAATACGGCCGCCAGGTCAAAGCGAAAACCATCCACGTGCATTTCCGACACCCAATAGCGCAAACAATCGAGAATCATTTTGCCAACAATCGGATGACTGCCCTTGAGGGTGTTACCACAGCCGGTATAGTTGCTATAGAGGCTTTTATCTTCCCCGTCGAGGATGTAGTAGGTGCGATTATCGATACCTTTCAAGGAAAGAGTCGGCCCGGTTTCGTCCCCCTCGGCGGTATGATTGAAAACCACATCGAGAATCACTTCGATCCCCGCTTTGTGTAAAGCTTTCACCAGATCGCGAAATTCATTCAAAGGACCCAGGGGTGAGCGATCGCTACTGTAACCGGCATGGGGCGCAAAAAAGCCGATCGTGCTATAACCCCAATAGTTAGTTAACCCCGGCATAGCGGCAGCGGGATCAAAGTAATGAATCGGTAACAATTCCACGGCAGTAATGCCTAGGTTGGTCAAATAGGGTATTTTTTCGATTAATCCCGCAAAAGTACCTCTTTTTTCCTCGCTAACGCCAGAATTCGGGTTACGAGTAAAACCACCGACGTGCATTTCGTAGATCAAACTGGCAGAGTAGGGAGTGCGTAGCGGTGCGTCATCTTCCCAATCGTAGCAGCCCGGATCCACTACCAGACCCCGCAAAGCTCGATGACAATTATCGCCTTTTTCGCTGGCAGCTTGTCGATCATAAATTTCCGCACCGACAATCGCTTTCGCATAGGGATCGAGAACTACTTTATCAGGATCGAAGCGATGACCCTGGGCCGGATTATCCGGACCATAGACTCGATAAGCATACACTTGACCGACTCCAATGCCGTGAACCAAAATATGCCAATAGAAAAAGGTGCGGTTTGTTTGCGGGGTGAGGAGAATAGTCCGGCTAGGTACGGGAGAATTAGTATCATCAAATAATAATAATTCTATGGCAGTGGCATACTTAGAAAATAGTGAGAAGTTGACACCATCGGCCAAGACAGTCGCACCGACGGGATGGCTTTTACCGTGATCGGTTTTTAAGGTCATTGTCAAGAGATAAGAAGTGATTAGGAGTAGTATAAGATTATTCGGCGTTGCTGAATCAAGGGATGAATGCCAACTGTGTGTCCTATCCAAAAGTTAGTTGGGGTCTAGGTTTTAAAAATCTCACAAAATAAGATTCAGAACTCACATCAGTAAAGCCAGATTTTCATGGAGATGGCGTGATTAATTTCTAAGACCTTGCCCTATTCAATAAAGCTCTCAATTTTCCGAGCAATCAAGAAAACAATTAGAGGAGTTGTAAATGGCCTTTCCCGAAGATTTTAGGCTTGATTAAGCCAATTGATTAAGTCAGCTTGACTGTCAAAGTCTAGCAATGCTTCTCCTAAGTCTTCTAATTTTTCTACTGAGAGTTTTTGGATAGTTTCGGTGATATGCGGGGGCAATTCACCAAAACGTCGTTTAAGTAAGCGTAGCACTAACTTGGATGCTTCTTTTTGAAGTCCGATAGCTTCTCCTTGTTGAATCCCTTCGATTCTACCCTTTTGAATCGCTGCTTCTCTATCTTGTTCATATAAAGGGGCTAAACGCATAATAAATTTCCTCTCCTCTTGGGTTCTTTTTGGTAAGGCTTGCAAGTTCCTACTCAAATTGTATAATAATTTTAAGGAAGCTGATTTGAAAGGATGATGAGGAGACAAGGCCTCTAATTCATCAATCGCTCTGGTTCTAGTTCCTCCTCTGCCTAATAATCTTAACCAAAGGGTTTCAGGGGTTTCAGGTAATTGATGCAGGACAATAATGGCTGTGGTTAATGCTGGGGGTAAAAAGTAAATTCCTTCTCCCCAATCTGGATGATTGAGAGCGGAAAAAGCAGTTATAATCCTCTGACTGGCCGTAGGAGTTAGTATCCATAGTCTAGGGATATTTTCTGCTAATAAGGGTTGTTGATGACGGTGAGCTTCTCTTTGTAATTGTTCCCGCACAGTCAACAGTTTAGATAAACAAGCGAGAATTCCCTCAATCGTGACAGGATTGCGATGGGGTTCCAATAAACAAGGGGTTTGAACTAATCGACCCAATAAACCTAATTCGGGCGGCATTTCTGGGGAAGTCGGTCGAAAATACACATCGATTTCTTGAGTTTTTGCCGTCACATCAAGGCTGGTTTTCACGTCACCGGAAGAAGAGAGAAAGGTTTCGAGGTAGTCTTTCACTAAATTTATCCCAAAAAAAGCGAGTCAAGGCTGAAGTGATTCAATCGATGATGATTATTTTATCATCTTCAAAGCCTGTGGATTAGGTCAGCCAATTAATTAAGTCAGCTTGAGTCTCAAAGTCTAGTAATGCTTCTCCTAAGTCTTCTAATTTTTCTACTGAGAGTTTTTGGATAGTTTCAGTAATATGCGGGGGCAGTTCACCAAAACGTCGGTTAAGCAAGCGTAGCACTAGGTTGGCTTCTCCTTTTTGAAGTCCGATAGCTTCTCCTTCTTGAATGCCTTCGATTCTGCCTTTTTGAAGTCCGATAGCTTCTCCTTGTTGAATAGCTTTTTCTCTATCTTGTTCGTATAAAGGGGCTAAACGCATAATAAATTTCCTCTCCTCCTGGGTTCTTTTGGGTAAGGCTTGCAAGTTCCTACTCAAATTGTATAATAATTTTAAGGAAGCTGATTTGAAAGGATGATTAGAAGACAAGGCCTCTAATTCATCAATCGCTCTGCTTCTGGTTCCTCCTCTGCCTAATAATCTTAACCAAAGGGTTTCAGGGGTTTCGGGTAATTGATGCAGGACAATAAGGGATGTGGTTAATGCTGGAGGTAAAAAATAAATTCCTTCTCCCCAATCTGGGTTATTGAGAGCGGAAAAAGCAGTTATAATTCTTTGACTGGCCGTAGGAGTTAGTATCCATAGTCTAGGAATATTTTCTGCTAATAAGGGTTGTTGATGACGGTGAGCTTCTCTTTGTAATTGTTCCCGCACAGTCAACAGTTTAGATAAACAAGCGAGAATTCCCTCAATCGTGACAGGATTGCGATAGGGTTCCAATAGACAAGGGGTTTGAGCTAATTTGCCCAATAGGCCTAATTCGGGCGGTATTTCTGGGGAAGTCGGTCGAAAATACACATCGATTTCTTGAGTTTCTGCCGTCACATCAAGGCTAGTTTTCACGTCACCGGAAGAAGCGAGAAAAGTTTCGAGGTAATCTTTACTAAATTTGTCCCAAAGAAAGCGAGTCAAGGCTTAGGTGATTAAATCAATGATGAGGGTTATTTTATCATCTTCAAAGCCTGATTGGAAAAATTAGCAGCATTGCAGCTTTAGTTACAGATTTTTCCTAGTTTTTGCGCTATAACTGAAAGGTTAATCAGCAAAAAACGCGCTCGACGAATGAAACCGCAAATCATCGTCTGTGGATTAGGTCGCACGGGTTATAAAATCTTTTGTTTACTCAAACAACAATCTGCGGCAGTAGTAGCGATTAGCGATCGCCAAATGGTCTGCGAATACCAGTCTGATATTATTATCGGCGATCCCTGCTCTCCTAAAACTCTCCTGCAAGCTGGTCTCCCGGATGCAGAAACCCTAGTTTTGGCCATCGATAACGACGCACTCAATCTGGAAATTCTCACCCGCGCAAGGATAATTAACCCGAAAATTCGGATAGTTAACCGACTATTTAACGAAACTTTAGGAGAAAGACTCGATCAAACCCTCCCTGCTCACGTTAGCATGAGCGTTGCTTCCCTAGCGGCTCCGATCTTTTCCTTTGCTGCCCTTGGTAATAAAGCTATCGGTCAATTACAGCTATTCGATCGCCTTTGGCCAATTCAAGAGATAATTATCGAGGAAAATCATCCTTGGTGGGGATTACCCCTCTACGAACTTTGGGACGATCCGGCCCGGATGTTAATCTATTATCTCCCCGCTCACGACGAAATCGATCTGGTTTCCGCAGTTCTTTTAGGCAAAAAACTCCAAACTGGCGATCATCTCATTATCGGCAATAAACCGACAATTAAGGCAAAACAGCGTTTTAAACTGCAAAAGTGGCTGAGAAATCTGCTCAATCTTCGTCCCTATCAGCACTATGTCCAACCGGTAATTATTGTCACCCTTTCTCTCCTGGGGATGATTTCCCTTGCTACCATTACCTATCTCAGCGTTAATCAAAAAATTTCCCTTGTCGATTCCCTTTATTTTTCCGTCGGGATGATTACCGGCGCCGGAGGTAACGAAAAAGTGGCCGAATCTACCCCCGATAGTATCAAAATTTTTACCGAAATTTTGGGTTAAAGCCCCGTCCTTTTAGGACGGCTTTTTAAACTATATCTTGTTAACTTAACTTTTATTGTGCTATACTGATTTTGTCTAAGTCCCCCCTGCGT
>NZ_JACJSW010000098.1:0-14649 GCF_014698375.1 Microcystis flos-aquae FACHB-1344
TTCCACCTAAGGCGTTAACTACTTCGCGCAGTGTATTTAGCTCTAGATTTTGCTCTTGTTTAAGTTTAGGTACTATTGATTGCTGTACTTCAAGATACTTTGCCAATTCTGATAAAGATAAACCTAGTTTTTCCTGCAAATACTTAAGCGTAAGTTCCTCCAGATAAATTTGGGAAGCTCTTGCTTTAATAATTGCTTGTCGTTCTCCACAAAGTTTATTAAATTCTTCCGAGAAGTTGGTATATTCTTTCATGACTTTTCTTCCTTAAGTTTTTCCAGATATTTTTGATAACGTTGATCTGCTATAGGAATATTTTCTTTGTACCATCTTTTGTTACCTGACTTGTTCCCCCCAACAAGTAAAATTGCTTGTCGATGAGGATCAAAGGCAAATAAAACACGCCAAGGTTCACCTTTATACTGAATACGAAGCTCTTTCATATTCTTAAAAGAAGATCCTTCAATGGTATCAACTCGTGGTCTCCCCAGTGCTGGTCCAAGTTTCATCAATACAGTTAAAACAGCAAATACTTCATTTTGAAGTCCCTGTTCTTGTTGATAAAACCAGAACCTAAAATCTGGATCAAATATAATATTCCATTCCATAACTATAATATAGTCTGTACATAAAATAATGTCAAGCTTTCAGTTAAACATTCGGCTCTCTTGCCATCATCATTATAAATTATAACATCGGTGAATAATCTCTGTGTTCTTTGTGTCTCTGTGGTTAATTCCCCTCGATAATCTCCGTACCTTGCTCCAACTCAAAAATGCTATGATAAAAACAAACTATCACTTCTTATCAAGTATGGACAAACAAAACCCTCAATCTAACGCAGAATCAGACAATTTAATGGAAGAACTCGATGCTAAATGGGATGCACTAGAAAATGACCCAGAATTTCGCAAAAAACCTTTTTGGCAAAGAATTGTTGAGATTGGTAACGTTGTTCCCCAATCAGAATGGCGAAAACACTTTCCCAGAGACTTTGCGCGTAACGCGGAACATTATATGTACGGCGCACCGAGAGAAGATGAGGAAGAATAACAAACACAGAACTAACGTCAATTCAAAGTTATAATATATGTAGTAAACCAATCCCACTAAATGATTATGAATCCCCCAAACAATCCCACTCGCACAGAAGAAATTCCGACAATAGAGGAACTTCCGACAATAGCTGAATTACAAGCAAAATTCGCTCAACTTCAAGCTGATCCCGAATTCCGCAAAAAACCTTTTTGGCAAAGAATTGCAGAAATTGGCGCACTTGTTCCCCAGTCAGAATGGCGAAAACACTTACCTACAGACTTTGCGCGTAATTTTGAACACTATATGTACGGCGCACCAAGAGAAGATGAGGAAGAATGAGAAAAATTTTCTTAGATACATCCTATTTGCAAGCACTCGCTGATTATAGAGACAATCTCCATGAACTTGCCACACTAATGACAGTAAGACTAGGAAAATTTACAGGAATTACTAGCGAAATGATTTTGACAGAATTACTTAACGCATTGTCAGGAAGAGGAGATTATCTACGCCAATCTGCTATTAACTTAACCAACGATTTGAAAAACGATTCTAGTATAGAAATCATTCCCCAAACCAGTGAACAATTTGAGCAGGCTTTTGATTTTTATCAAAGACGATTAGATAAAGGTTATAGCTTAACTGATTGTGCTTCCATGCAGATTATGAGACAACTAGAAATCAATGAAATCTTAACCTTTGATAAGCATTTTCAGCAAGAAGGATTTAGCGCGTTACTCAGAGAATAGTCACTAAACTTTACTTCACTTTAATTTTTTTACTCGCTTCATATAACCATTGCTCCTCCTCTGTGTTAATTTCCCTCCCTTCGGCTAAATTAAGACATTTACGCCAATTTTCCTGAGATGATTTCTTATCTTCTTTTTCTAAAAGTTGAGCATAAATACAAAAAGCAGCACCGGGATTGCGGATAAATTTCTGATAAGCTGGATTTTCAGCGATACCAATAGCAACTAAAAGATTAGGAACTGCATCTTCACTGCGATTTTGCTTAAATCTGGCCCAGCCTAGATTTTTATAAATACTATATTTTTGTACTGCTAAATTGCGTTTCTCATCTTCAGTAAATTGGTCTAGTTTTTCATCTTTTTCTGCTAATAATCTCTTAGCTTTTTCCAGTAACTCTACTGCTTCTGCATTCTTATTATCGCGCAGATACCAATAAGCGAGATTATTATAAGCATCTATAAAACCACCTTTTGCCGCAATTAAATAGTGTTTCTTCCCATTAGTCAAATCCTGTAACTCTTCATAAAGTGTTGCTAACTTATAATGAGCATCTAGATTATCTGGATCTAACTCAATCGCTTTTAAATACTTCTCTTCGGCTGAAGCTAAATTAGGAAATTCTTGACTTGCTGGCGGAGGAGATTGTAAACGGTTGCCTTCTTGCTTATAAAGCTCAGAAAACCAAGAGAAATTTAGATAAATTCCCAAGAGAATAGCAAAGACTATTACTGTTACAGAAAACTGTATTTCTTCATACCAATGTTCAGCAATCCCAAGCAATTTCATTAACTTAACAAAACCCTTCTGGCGCGTCCGTGTGAGAGCATTTTCAGTTTGTAATAAAGAAATGAAAGTCGAAAAAATAACACCTCCTATTTCTAGCAAACCTGAACCACCACTAAGAAACCGAGTAGCAATCGTTCCGATTAATGTAAAATTAACCCCTAATAAAACCAGTTTACCGATTCTCAATAGCCAATCAAAGCGATTGCAAGGATGCAAAGATTCCCTACTTTCTAAATGCCACCACCAAGCCTGAGCAGACATAGGTAAAGTCTCCCGATATTCAGCTAAGTCAAGAACTTGAGTAATTTTGTAGCTTTTCTGTTTTAATCTATTATCTTGTTCGATTAATTTTGACGACATATCAACCGAAATTTCCGCCTCAGCTTCCATTTGTTTATTAAGAGCATCTCTGGCGGCAATAATTTCTAAAGCCTGTGCTTTTTTCAGAGATTTATTATGAGAAGTATCTAAATAATTTAGAGCATTCTGGTAACGCTCTAAAGCAACTTGAAAGGGTGTCGGCACAGGTGCAGGAGAATTCATATTATACTAAATCCGTTGAGCATAGGTTACTTATAAGGACAGGCAAAAGGCAAGAGGCAAAAGGCAAAAGGGGGAATAAATAATCAGTTTTTAATAACCAGATTTAGTATTATACAATCCTAAAAGTTTAGTTTCTTTCACTGTTTGAGGGTAAAAAATACCTCGGCAAAACTGGCTGCTGATACTAAATCCTGTTTAAAAAGTATAGGAAAGTGGGAAGATGGGGCAAAAAACCAAAGAAATTAGGAACCATAGGTCCCTAATTCCTGTAGTATATGCCATTGTATGTAACGGGCTTGGAGAGACTCGAACTCCCGACCTTGTGGTCCGTAGCCACACGCTCTAATCCACTAAGCTACAAGCCCTTGTTTTTCTCAACAGTAAACTACTATAGCACAGGTTCATTCAATGACGCAAGAGGGTAAAGAAAAATTATCTCATCTCGACAGCCAAGGCGAGGCCCAGATGGTGGATGTATCGGAGAAAATGCCCACTAAACGCACTGCTATCGCCCTAGGACAAGTGAGAATGCTAAAAACGACTTTTGAAGCCATAGAACAGGGAAATGCGCCTAAAGGTGACGTTTTAGGGACGGCCAGACTAGCGGGAATTATGGCGGCCAAACAAACTTCCTGTTTAATTCCCCTTTGCCATCCCTTACCCCTGCAAAAAATCAATGTTCAGATTATCCCGAAAGCAGAGTTACCCGGCTACGAAATTCGGGCAGAAGTGGTGACAAAATCGGAAACTGGGGTAGAAATGGAAGCTTTAACGGCGGTATCTGTGGCAGCCTTGACTTTATACGATATGGCTAAAGCGTTAGAAAAATCAATCCTGATTGAAAATATCCGTCTGCTGAGTAAAACAGGAGGGAAATCAGATTATCACAAGGATTCCCTGTTGCCATGAAAACCCTGGTGCATCTCACATTTGCAGAAATACCGACAATCAGCAATTATCAGTGACTCTTAAATTATTACAGATGGGTCAGCGGCTGCGTGTAAGCATCCCACCGAAAAACTAATGCGCGGGGGGTTTGGGGGGTTCTACCCCCCAACGGGGGGTTTGGGGGGTAGAACCCCCCAAAGGCTTGGATTGAGTGGTAAAATCGGAAGTAATGACCGATTTTAGCCGAGAGTGTCCCCGTAAAAATCCCAACTTGGTAGATTGACAAAAATGAGATGCAGCCTAAAAAACCTAAGTAACCCCTTCTAACTTTTCATCGGTCAATTGATATAATTCCTGTAATTTCTCTAATTTGTCGGGGTCTGCTTGCCAAAAACCGCGACCCTGTGCTTCTAACATTCTACCGACAATATTACGGAAAGCTTCGGGATTAGCTTGACGCAATTTTTCCGCCATTTCTGCATCAAAAGCGTAGGTATCGGCTGCCTGATCATACACCCAATCGTCACTAAAATTAGCCGTACCGCCCCAACCAATTAAAGCGGTCATTCTTTGGGAGATTTCGTAGGCCCCACCAGAACCTTGATTAACCATGGCATTGGCCCATTTAGGATTGAGTAATTTACTGCGGTATTCTAAGCGCAAAACCTCCTCTAATTTGCGGGGAGTTGTATCATTGGAAAAACTCTCGACAAAACTTGTCATTACCCGTTTACCGCTTTGTTTTTCTGCGGCTAATTTTAATCCTCCCGTGTTGCCGTAGTATTCCTGAATATCGGTTAAACCGTATTCTACCGAGTCAATTTCTTGGATAATACTTTCACTGGTTTTTAATAACTGTTGTAGCACTTCTGGCCGCGCTTGTCCCTTATCTTGACGACCATAACTAAAAACATTACGCTTTTCCCAAGTTTTCGCTAATTCGTTGTCATTGTCCCAATTTCCCTCCACTACTTGGTCATTAACTAAAGAGCCAAAATCCCCGGCAGGATTGGAAAATAAACGAGCGCTGGCATTGTCAATTCCTTGACTTTTTAAGGCTAAATAGTGCTTACGGATATAATTATCATTTTCCGATTCTTCTATCTCGGCTGCCCGCTGCATTAAATCATCCAATAACTCGATAATATTGATAAAAGTATCCCGAAAAATTCCCGATAAATTAGCCAGAATATCGATGCGCGGGTGTCCAATTTCCCCTAGAGGTTTTAATTCATACCTGACAATTCTTCCTGTTCCCTCTTTCACCGGTTCCGCACCGACTAATTCTAAGAGAATACCCAGGGATTCACCCTTAGTTTTAATCACATCTAATCCCCAGAGTAAAACTGCTACAGTTTCGGGATATTTTCCTTTTTCGGTTAAGTTTTGTTCTAGCAGTTTTTTGGCGATTTCCCGTCCGCGGGTGTAGGCTGCTGGGGAAGGCATCCGGTAGGGGTCTAAAGCGTGTATATTGCGTCCTGTGGGCAAAACTCCCGCACCATCCCGGAGTAAATCCCCCCCCGGTGCCGGTGGTACATATTCCCCATTTAATCCCCGCAAAAGATTAGTTAATTCTTCGCTATTTTGTCCTAATAAATTTTTAATAGTAATGCCTTCTTTAAGCTTTTCATTGGTTGCTTCGTCAGCGATAATTTGCTGAAATTCTCGCTCAGATAAATCGGTAAAATAAGCATCAAGATAACCTTTTAATTCTTCCTGATTAGGAGCAGTTCCTAGGGTGTGTAACCCAGAAGAAAATAGTCTTTGTTCGACGATTTGCAAGTAATTATACACCTTGACAAAATAATCGGTTAGTGCATAGCGGCTAAATAATTTGGCATTTTCTAAAGTGAATTCTATTCCCTGTTTTTCTGCTTCCAGAAAAGGACAATCTTTAGAGATACCTGTATCAATAATCTTTTGGAGGATACTATCTCTTAAAGCGTAATTTTTCTCAGGATTTTCTCGAAACTCTGCAATCAAATCTCGTAAAATCATCAATTCTTTATATAATCCCGCTCGTCCGTAGGGAGGTACATTATGGGAAATTAACACCCCATAGCCGCGACGTTTAGCTAGGATAGATTCCGAGGGATTATTAGCGGCATAAATATATAAATTCGGTAAATCTCCTAATAAAATATCTGACCAAGAGTAACCAGTATTTCCTAGGGGTGAACCGGGCAGCCATTCGACAGTTCCGTGCATACCAAAATGAACGATCGCATCGGTCTTAAAATCTTTTTGTAACCACTGATAAAAGGCTGCATACTGAGGGTGAGGAGTTAAATCTTTTTCAAACATTAACCGCATCGGATCCCCAGCAATTCCTAAAGGTGGTTGCACTCCAATCCAGATATTACCTAACTCAATTCCCCCTAAATGATACTGGTCGCCAATAGTTTTTATTCCCGCATCTTTCAGAGATTTCCAGTGTTTTTCAATGCGAGAAGTTAACAGATAACCTAGCCAATTTTCTAAAGTTTCTATCGATAAACGATTTTGTTTAGAGAGATTTTCATCATCGGCAAATTTAACTTTTTGAATAATTTCTTCCCCGTCTTCGGGAATCGTTCCCACATTATAACCCTGCGCTTGTAAAGCTTGTAAAAACTTAACTAAACTCCGGGGAACATTTAATAAAGCTGCCGTACCAACTGCCCCATAACCCGGGGGAAATCCATAGAGAATGATGGCTATTTTCCGTTCTTGCGGAGGGGTTTTATGTAACTTAATCCAACTATGCAAACGTCCAGTTAAACGCTGTAATCTTTCGGGGATTAAATAGATAGTTTCCCCCACTAATCCCCCCAGAGGAATCGTATCAATTGCTCCATCTAATTCCGGTAAAGCGTATAGAACCACACTCTGTAAACCACCGATTCCCTGTCTTGTCCAAGAATAAATATCTTGAATCAATAAAGGGGCAGCGATAAGATAAGGAATATTTTTAGCGGACAGAATTCGTTTAGCCACTTCTACCTGTCTTCCTGCTTCCATAGAACCCGCAGGACCCCCCACCAAAGGAAAGCCAATCGTCGAAACAATTGCATCTACTGTCACCGCATCTTCACTTAAAGAAGGAGTTTCAATGATTCCTTTTTTTCTTTGCTGAATTTCGTAGTCTGTGGTTAACCAATCCCGAACAATTGTATGGCCTTCCACTCCGTTAATAAACACGGGTAAGGGAATTAAATTAGCCGTTTCAAAATGACGGATTAATTGATTAATATAGGGTAGTTTACTGATAACGTGCTTCCGATAAAGCAGCAGGGCCACCACTGGTTTATCAAGGGATTTATTTTTTTTATACCAAGTCAAATATTCTTGGGGAGTGAGAAAATAACCCTGATAATCGGGGTGTAATAGTCCCTTATTGGGAGTTTCGATAACTTCGGGTATTTCCTGTACTTTTAATCCTAGATATTTTTGGGCAATTACCCAACACATAGCTGCAACATTTTCAGTTCCTCCCGCATTCCAATAACCGTAGATAATTAACCAATTACGCAAATCTTGAACTTTTTTAGCGGGAATAAATTTCAGTAGTTTCGGACCGGTTTTGAGGAAACTGAGATAACCGGCTAACTTATCTTCTTCCTTGCCACTGGAAAATTTACTCAAGATAAATTGAATTGGTTTTGGCATTCCTTTTGGTTTATCCCCGATGGCAAATTCTCCCAAACGGGTTAAACTCATTAACTCTAAAGCAGACTCAAAAACTAAGCGAATCGGAATCTGTGCCGCTCGTTGCCGCAGCCAAGTAACTTGATCGTAATCGAAGATCAAACTAGCAAAAAAAACGTCGGCAGTGGCTAAAGCTTGCTCGACTATTTCCGGTTCGCTAGTCAAGGATTTATCGCTAAATACTTTTACCTCTAAATCGGGACATTTAGAACTAGCCAACAGACCCGATTGCCGATATAAATTACTGTTAAAGGTTTCAAAGCCAACAATTAAAACAATGCTTTTCATAAGTAGTCGTGCAAAATTAATTTCTTGGTTAGGATAGGCAAAAGGCAAAAGGGAAAAGGCACTCATGCAAGAGGTAGTTAGATAAGTAGGGAGGCACAATTATTTGTAGGATGGGTTAGTGGTAGCGTAACCCATGCAGGCGTTGGGTTTCATGCTTCAACCCAACCTACGTTCTGGCTCTTCAAAACCTTGCATCTTGATCGGCGATCGCCTCCTGTAGGGGCGAAGCATTCGGGCAATAGCCTATCGCTGAAACCGTAGATTTCCTATCCGAATGCTTCACCCCTACCTTTTCAGCAACCCCTAATTAATTTTGCCTAGGTACTAAGAATATTTTTAGACCAATCAGGGTGGGTTATCCTGCCTGAAAACACCCCCTGAAATGATCATAACGACAAATTAATAATAACTGCCAGATTTGCGATGATGGATGGCGGTTAAACCCTGGTGTAAAACCCTGCCTTTTTCTGCGATCGCATAAAGCAGCCAATGATCACCGCACTCCATTCGTTGTTCCACCCGACATTCCAGATAAGCGAGCGCTTCGGCCAGAATCGGCCCACCGTTCTCAGCTTTAGTGGTTTCGATATTAGCAAAACGATCTTCTCCTGGAGTAAAAGGTTTAAGAAAATGCTTCATTAAAGCCAAATGTTGACCTTCTTGGAGGATATTAAGGACAAAAGGCGTACCGCTATAAAGCAGAGACTCGATCGCTCGTTCTTTTGCCACGGCAATAGTCAATCCGGGGGGAGTGAACGTCGCTTGCGATACCCAAGAGGCTAACATGGCGCCGCGCAATTCTCCCAATTCGCAGGTGACGATACAGAGAGAACCCACCAAACGGCCCAGAGCCTGCGATCGCCGATCGCTTTGGGATTGGTTAACATTAGTTTTCGGTTGTCTGCTTTTGCGAGCTTTTTTGACTGCTTGAGCGAAATCGGTTCCCGCTTCCTCACAGGTCTTTAAAATTGCCTCCGTGGGCTTAAATTTAACCCGAATTGGCTCAAAACCGAAGCGATAACCGCCATCCCGGAATTTACCTTCTAAAAGATCGACCGCTTCCCCACTCCAACCGTAGGAGCCAAAAACCCCCACCAGCTTGCTTTTATCGCCATTGGACAGGGTAATCCCCAAGGCGGTTTGGATGGGAGTCGGTGCGTGTCCCCCCAAAGTGGGGGAACCAAAGATAAAACCGACACTTTTTTCGATCGCCGTTTTGATCTCGTCCGGTTCAGCGGACTCGGCATTAATCGCCGTCACTGCTACTCCCGCTTTCGTGATCCCCATGGCGATCGCTTGAGCAAGGGTGGCGGTGTTGCCGTAGGCACTAGCATAAATCAGGGCGATTGTCAACTCTTGGGACTTTTGTACTGCTAACCATTGTTGATAGGAAAGGGTCAATTCGTGCATCCCGTAACGCACCAGAGGACCGTGACCAACGGCATAAAATAAGGGCGATTTAGCGGCTAATTTCTCCAAAGCGTTGCTAATTTGGCCCGCATAGGGAGCCATGAGACAATCGAAATAATAACGCCGATCTTCGTTATAAACGCTCCAACCCTCATCAAAAATTTGGTCGCCACAAACGTGCGCTCCGAATAATTTATCGGTGTAGAGAATATCGGTTTTGCTGTCGTAGGTACAGAGTTGATCGGGAAATCGGGGGTTAGGAGTGGGGATAAATTCTAATTGATGGTTTGCTCCTAAATTTAATATTTCTTCCCCCTTGACAACCAACAGATTTAATGCTTCGGTTTCGAGAATTTTTTTCAGGGAAATTGCCCCTGGATTAGAACAAACAAAAGTGACTTGAGGAGCGATTTCTAAAAGTGCCTTGAGGGTGACGGCACGATTGGGGTTAACGTGACCGAGGATAATATAATCAATAGTTTTCGGATCGATTCTTTTAGTTAAAGCCTCTAAAAATATGGACGAAAATGATTCCCCCGGTGGATCAAAAAGAGCGACCTTTTCACTTTTAATCAGATAACTATTGGCGGTAGTTCCCTTTTGTAATCCGTATTCGATCTCGAATTTTAACCGGTCCCAAGTGCGGGAACGAAAGACAAAAGTATCGGCGGCTATCGGTGCTACTTGTACATCTCTCGGTTTGACAATTGCATTATTCATAATCTTAGTTACCAGTTATCAGTTAAGTAGTCAATTAGTTAAGCGGCAACTTGAGGCTGTGATCATTTTTTACTAGGCAAGTTTGGCATCAAAGTCAACACTTGATTTTTGACTAAATACAGCCTTTTATCGCTGGGGACGAGTGGGGAAATTTATAGGTTATCTTGCCAGCCGGAAGGACATCAATATCTACAGTACACTATCTCTGGGAAGAAACCTAGCTTCTAGCAATTGGCTCGCGGGTAACGATACTCCTCTGGGGGGATTTGCCAGTCTATTGAGAAATTCTAAAGGGAACGTGATCCCCAGAAGCGAGGTGCTAGTCTGAGGAAAACCCTGCTCTCTCCCTATCAGGCAAAGTTTTTATGAGCTATCAGCACTCGTCTTTTGACTGCACTAGCGCCAATTTTGAGAAAGCCGCTTTGACTCATTTTCGCGCTCTTGTGGCTTTTTTACCGGATAATTGCCGTGTTTACCGACAAACCTGGGAATTCTCTACGGTTCTCTGTCTCGATTGTCTAGCTTGTTTGGAGGGACTAGCAATCACCCGTCAAAATTTCGCCCATCTAGTTAATGTGACACAAGAACTGGGTTTAGGTCAAGCAATTATTTTGAAAGTAGGCAATAAAATCGTTGAGTGGCATCGTTTAAACTAAAATCTCAATTTTCGACCATCTCAACAGTCTAGAAAAAAATCGGCTCTCTGTGTTCTTTGTGTCTCTGTGGTTTATCTTTAACGCTTATAACTACCTCTTACCTCTGGGTGCATCTCATTTTTGCACTCTCAAAAATTAATTATGCAAGAACTCTATAGTAGGGTTGATTCATGAATCAACCCTACCCAAACCCTAGAGCGCATTGGTTTTTCGGTGGGATGCTTACAGGCAGCTGCTGATATGTCTGTAATAATTTAAGGGTCACTGATAATTGCTGATTGTCGGTATTTCTGCAAATGTGAGAGGCACCCCTTGCCTCTTGTCTATCCTAACCAAGAAGTTAATTTTGTCCTATCTAGAACTGTTTAAGTTTAGAACAGGCCCCGATAATTTGACCAAGGCTAATACCACCATCATTAGTGGGAACAGTTTGCTGCCAGTAGGGTTGAAATCCCGAAGCTTGTAAGCGATTAATTGTTCTTTCCGTCAGATAACGATTTTGAAAACAGCCTCCCGTCAGGAGAATTTTTTCTCTGCCTATTTTCTGAGCAATTTCTACAATAATCTCACTTAAACTATTATGAAATTTAGCGGCAATTATGCCGATTTGTACTTGTTTTTCTAAATCCTCAACAACTCCTAAAATTAGCTGATTCCAATCAATAACTATGGGTGAGTCAGCTGATAAAGAAAAATTATAATATTCCTCCGTTTTAATGCCCTCAAGGGCAAATTCTAACTGCATTGCTGCCTGTCCCTCAAAACTTAATTGATAACATAAACCTAGAATCGCCGCCACACCATCAAACAAACGCCCGACACTAGAAGTTAAAGGACAATTAATTTTTTTGGTTAACATTTGCCTAAAAATAGACCATTCCTGTTCACTAAAAGCTGATTTTATCTTATCAGTATTTTCCATCACTTCTAGTAATCCTAAAGCCACTCGTCTGGGTTCTTTAACCGCTTTTTCTCCTCCAGGTAATAGCCAGGGTTTAAAATGGGCGACTCGCTGCCAAGAATCGGCAGTGATATGGATAAACTCTCCCCCCCAAATTGTGCCGTCTAAACCGTATCCTGTTCCATCCCAAGCAACCCCTAAAACTGGAGGTTGTAGCTGATGTTCTGCCATGCAGGATAAAACGTGAGCGTAATGGTGTTGAATGGGAATAACGGGTAAATTTAAACTATAAGCGTACTTGGTTGCTAGATATTCAGGATGGGCATCACAGGCGATAATTTCCGGTACAAACTCGTATAATTTTTTTAAACTATCGAGAATATTTTCAAAGTGATTGACAGCATTAACTGTATCTAAATCGCCGATATGTTGACTAATAAAAACTTGATTTTTTTGGTAGATAGCCACGGTATTTTTAAAATAACTTCCCACGGCTAGAATCGGAGGAAAATCTCCCTCATTAACTTTAACGGGAAAGGGAGCATATCCCCGCGCTCGCCGCAAAATCATCGCTTTTCCCGCCATTTCCCTGATAATAGAGTCATCCACTGGTCGAACAATAGGACGATTATGAACTAGAAATAAATCGGCGATAGTTCCCAATTTTTCTAAAGCTTCTTTTTCCTCAATACAGATAGGTTCATCGGCTAGATTACCACTGGTTGCTACAATAGGAAAGCCTAATTCTGCTAATAAAAGATGATGTAGGGGAGTATAGGGTAACATGACTCCTAGATAGGGATTACCCGGAGAAACGGCAGCAGAAAGATAATTTTTTCTTTGTTTAATCAGGACAATTGCCGCTGCAGGAGACTGCAATAATTGCGATTCTAAAGAAGATACATAACCGTGGTTTTTCACTAAGTCAAGATTAGGATACATCACGGCAAAAGGTTTATCCAGTCGCTGTTTACGTTGTCGCAATTTTTGCACTGCTTCCGTATTTCTTGCATCGACGACTAGGTGAAATCCTCCTAATCCTTTGATCGCCATAATTTTTCCCTGTTCAATTGCTCTAGCAGTAGCGATTAAAGCTTGATCTTTTTCCGCTAATACACATCCTTGACTATCTAAAAGACTAATTTGGGGTCCGCAACGAGGACAGGCATTCGGTTGGGCATGAAAACGGCGATCTAGAGGGTTTTCGTATTCCCTTTGACATTCGGGACACTGATTAAAACCCCTCATAGTTGTGGCACTGCGATCATAGGGCAAACTCTCGATAATACTGTAGCGAGGACCGCAGTTAGTGCAGTTAGTAAAAGGATAGCGATAACGACGATTATTCGGGTCAAAAATATCGGCTAAACAATCGGGACAAGTGGCTAAATCGGGCAGAACAATTGTATTTTTTTCACCGCCGCTGCTAGGACGTATGCTAAAGTTTTGATAACCGACGGGATTTAACCATTGAGTCTCAATATTTTCAATTAGCGATCGAGGTGGTTTTTCTAAAGATAATCGAGTCAAAAAAGTTTCTAGTTTGTCTCGATTGCCCTCGACTTCAATAAAAACTCCCGCTGCTGTGTTATTCACCCAACCGGCTAAGTTTAATTCCGTTGCTAATCGATAAACAAAAGGACGAAAACCGACCCCTTGTACTGCCCCGCGCACAATTAAAGCTAATCGCTGCTCGGATTGAATGCTCTGATTATTCATAAAAATTTAACGGGGAAATCATCAAATTCATCCCTGATTACTTTTCCCGTTATACTAAACTTTCACTAATCACCCGACAGCATTCTTCCACACTGGCCCTTTTTTCCATAGCTATCACTAAAGCTTGATAGGCAGTCTGTTGTTTTTCTAAAAGAGTTTTTGCCTGTAATAAACTCCAGCGCTCTTTTTGGGCATAATTATTCTCGGAAACCCCCGCTAATTTTAAGGCCGATTGCAGATAAAATCGATCGCTTTCTCCCCCTGCCGCTTTACCATAAACTAAGGTTTCGGCAGCAATTCCCGCCATCCACACCGTGTAAATTCTCTCTAAAAAAGCAGGAAAATCGGTAAAATTCTTGACTTTTTGCTCTAAATCTGCTAGGTCAAACTGAACACCGCCGACTCCCTCCTGGCCTTGACGAAAGGCTTCCCAAGCGGTCAAACTATAACTGGCGATCGGAATGCCCAAAATATAAGCGGTGAGAAAATGTCCGGCTTCGTGGTAAATAACTCTTTGACGGTGTTTACTAGGAGAAAGAGCATCCAGTAGTAAAGTCACGCCCCGGTTATTAAAGGTGAGAGTATCAACGGTAACTAATCCCAAGAGGCTAAAAGTAGCTAAAGCAGGGACAAAAGGCGAAATAGACAGCAAAGGGGTGACAAATACGGAAAGAGTGATCGAAAAAACGGTAATCGCGATCAGATTTAAAGCTGTCTGTTCCATAAAAATTGATAAAAATATACAAATGCTTAATACTATGTTACATTCCTTAGTTTTATTTTCCCCGAATCAACCAACCAATTACCCCACCCACAAAAGCAGTCACAATCGATATACCGATCTGTTTCCAGTTTTTTACCTCCCCAATTTTTTCAGCTAAATCGGGAATTTTTCCCACGGATGCCTCGATGAGTTTCACTCTTTCATTTAAACCGGTGATTTTTGCGTCTAAAGTCCTGATTTCTCCCTTAATTTCCGTCTGTCCTATCTCTAAAACCTGAATTTCTCTTTTGATCTCTCCGACGCTATTCTCGATCGCTTTTTGTCCATTCTCCAAAGAGGTTAAACGAGTTTCGATCGCTTTTTGTCCATTCTCCAGAGAGGTTAATGGGACTTAAACAAATTTCAAGCCCAAATAAAGCCTAAACTGACTTTGTAAGCGGCAAACACATCCCGATTCTCGGTCAGCCACTCAAAGAAACGGAAAGACATCGCTGTCCGAAAAGCTTCTAAAGCTTCCACAAAAGTGTTTAAAGGTCGATTC
>NZ_JACJSW010000099.1:0-41044 GCF_014698375.1 Microcystis flos-aquae FACHB-1344
CGTGAATTCTAGGTTAATCATGTTTTTAATGAGTGCTTTGCTTCTAATTATGACTCTTAAACTATATTATTGTCCTTGAGTAAAAAATGCAAGTTGTAGCCGTGCAAAGTATAGAAACGAAATTCTAGCACCATGTCATCCTAGATGGGGAGTTGCTGGGTCGATGACGATACATCTGTACTTAATGAAAAAAGTGCCGGGCTTTTAGGGCATTTTACCTTTTTTTGGGCCTTTTTTCTCGACTTGATTGAGTCGAAACCTTTTTCCTATCGGCATTTCAGGCTTTTTCAGCAAACCCTAACTATTTTACCCTTATTTTTTAAGTTGATTAGATTAGGTAAACTCTTTGTCAGAAATCACCTAATTAAGGAAGTGCTGTCTGCGTGCTTGTGCCAAAACCTCTTATCAACAGGCCGAAGAAGATTTATAGTCATTTCAGATAAGTCTGATACACTCTAGACCGGTTAAACCCTTATGAACTCTGGCATTGATATTCTCAATCTTAATTGAAATGACTATATTCGAGATCTCGGAGCATCAAGATAAACTAAGACGCATTTTAAGCGTTTATAGGTCAGTACGAATGCTACGATAGCGTTGGGCGAGGATGCGAAGTCGGTCCTTGAATTGATCATAGAAAAGGAGTTTAAAGGATGAAAATGACTTATCTGGAAGCTACTGCCAAATTTTACAGCGAAGTAGCCCAAACTCCCGAAGTGGGGCTATGTTGTGTCCAAAGCAGTCCTTTGCAACTACCGGGGTTAAAAATCCCTGCCATTATGCAAGAGATGAACTATGGTTGTGGCACGACGGTGCAGGCCAATGAATTAGGCAATTCTCCCAGGGTTTTGTATGTGGGTGTGGGTGGTGGTTTAGAAGCACTGCAATTCGCCTATTTTTCCCGTCGTCCAGGGGGAGTCATTGCGGTGGATCCAGTGCCAGAAATGCGTTGGGCAGCCCAAAGAAATCTCAGCGAAGCGCTGCTGGAAAATCCCTGGTTTAGTCTCGATTTTGTGGAAATTAGAGATGGTTCCGCCTTTGAATTGCCGGTGGAGGATGCCTCCGTCGATGTAGTGGCGCAGAATTGTCTTTTTAATATCTTTAAACCAGCCGATTTACAGTTAGCTTTACGGGAAGCCTTTCGCGTCTTAAAACCGGGAGGACGTTTACTGATGAGCGATCCGATCGCCACTCGTCCAATCCCCGAACATTTGCAAGAAGATCAGCGTTTACGAGCTATGTGTCTATCGGGGGCCTTAACCTACGATGATTATATTAAACAGTTGATCGATGCTGGTTTTGGTCAGGTAGAAATTCGGGACCGTCGTCCCTATCGTTTACTGGACTGTCAGAGTTATAATTTAGCCGATCCGCTCCTATTAGAAAGTTTGGATTCCGTTGCTTTTAAACTGGCTATTCCCGAAGATGGGGCCTGTATTTTTACGGGCAAAACTGCTATTTATACTGGTACGGAGGCAATTTTCGATGATGGTGCCGGGCATATTTTAGCCAAAGGATTGCCGGTGGCCGTCTGTGATAAAACTGCGGGCAACTTAGCTCGCTCCTCTCCCCAAGATATCCTCATCACCGAGTCCACTTGGCACTATAACGGGGGCGGTTGCTGTTAAAAAAGCAGCGTCGAGACAAGTTCGATCCCTCAGTTATCAGTTATCAGTTATCAGTTATCAGTTATCAGTTATCAGTTACCAGTTACCAGTTATCAGTTATCAGTTATCAGTTATCATTGATTAGTTATTGGTCACTGTTTACTGTTTACTAATTACTGTTTACTAATTACTGTTTACTGATTACTGTTTACTCTCCCATGACTCCTTTTGTTGAGAAACTAAAAACTCCTTTAACTAAGCAAAAAATCTCGGTTCTGCAAATTAATTTGGGGAAAAGATGTAACCTTGCCTGTAGCCATTGTCATGTGGAAGCTAGTCGAGGTCGTTCCGAAGAAATGACTCCAGAAGTGTGCGAACAAATTATCGAACTGATCGAAAGATTTCCCCAAATTAAAACCGTCGATATGACCGGCGGTGCTCCGGAAATGCTCTACGGTTTTAAGCCGATTGTGGAAATCTCTAGAAAAGCTGGGAAACAGGTAATTGTGCGCTCGAATTTAACTATTTATTTCGAGAAAGGATTTACTTATATTCCTGAATATTGCGCTGGCCATCAGTTGCGGGTGGTGGCTTCTTTACCCTGTTATCTTGCCGATAATGTGGATAAAATGCGCGGTCTGGGAGTCTATGACCGATCAATCGCCGCTTTACAATGGTTAAACCGTCTCGGCTACGCTCAAGAGCCGAATTTGATTGTGGATTTAGTCTATAATCCCCAGATTCCTAAGTCAGAGAATTTTTCTCTCACACCGGATCAGGTATCCCTGACACGGGATTACAAAAAGTTCTTACAAGAACATTTTAATATTTCTTTTAACAATCTATTTACTATCACTAACCTACCCGTCGGAAGGACACGCTTCCATCTGGAACACCGGCAACTCTATCAACCCTATATTCAATTCCTCGAAGACCATTTTAATGGCGATACTGTCGAGCATTTGATGTGTCGTAATCAGCTTTCCATTGATTATTTGGGTAATATCTATGACTGCGATTTTAATCAGATGGAAGATCTGGTCGCTTGCACCGGTCAAGGCCAAAAATTAACCCTGCCAGATTTATTACAAGCGGGTACTTTAGAGCTAATTGCAGAGGTACAAACCGCTTCCTATTGCTACGGTTGCACTGCCGGCAGCGGTTCCAGTTGTGGGGGAGCTTTGATTTCAATCTGAACAAATGTACTGAATTGACACCGCGTCTCGGAAAATTTAGTACAAATGCTCGGACTAGCTCTCCCTGCTACCAACTCCGGTGCTGTCTTAACGAGTAATCTTAGATAGGGTCGGCTGAATAATGGTAAAACCCTTTGAAAATAAGGCTTTTGACCTGTTAAAATCCGATGTTCATGCTGCGAAAATCGGATTGGGACCCCCAAAAACCTGGCATTATCCTCCTTTCAGTACATAAGTTAGTACAAAAAGAGAGGGCAACAAAGCCTGAAACGACCGGCTACTGACGACCGACGACCGACGACCGACTCCTAACCCCACCAACAAACTTTTTGCCGCAAACCCTAGATAGGGTTGGCTGAATAAATGTGAAATGTAGACGAGGTAAGGGTTTTGGGGATTTCCTTGCCAAACAGGTGCCAGGTTTTGAGAGAATCGTGCTTCAAAACCTGGCATCTTGATCGGCGATCGCATTCTGTAGGGGCGAAGCATTCGGGCAATAACCTATCGCTGAAACCGTAGATTTCCTATCCGAATGCTTCGCCCCTACTTTTTCAGCAAACCCTAGATAGTCAAAAGTTGGACTAATGATTAGGGACCGGAAAAAACTGCCGATTCGATATCTTGGCGACTAAGGGAGTATTTAAAAGCGCGATTGATGTCACTGCCGTCATTGGCTGCCCGAAAGTAACGAACGGTGATTTCTTCGATATCGAGGCAGATTTCCGCTTTCCATGTTGGTTTTTCGACGATCCAACAGTGGATATTCTCGGTATTTTTCCGACAACCTAATTTAACTAGCCATGCTTCGATCGCCGGTAAGGGATGATTATAGAGGGGAGTATCAGCAGTGGGAATCTTCATCGCATGAATCTAAATCAAAAATAATTGGGCTACAGTGACGGCATTCTCTCCTCGAAGCATAGCAATAATCACCGCTAGTAACAAGCAGCCGAGCAGGGTGAGTGCCAAGATAAACAAAGCAAAAATTTCTCCCGAAGATAGGGGACGATCGGTAGGATCGAGATAGGCGCTACGATTAGCTATGGGTTGATCGCTATCGGGGATAGTTTGGATGACATTCCAGCGCGAGTAACCTATCTGTAAATCATACAGGGAACGGCGATCGGGATTACTCAGGGTGGCATAAGCTTCGTTAAGACGCTGGAATTTAACCGTTGCCACTTCGGGGCTGAGTTCGGTAGTATCGGGGTGGTATCGTTTGCTGAGTTCCCGATAGGCGCGTCGCACTTCGATCACCGAAGCACTCGGATGTAGTCCTAGAATGGCATAATAAGTATCGGCAAAGCGCGAGTTAGCGGCAATGACTCGCGAAGTGGTTTGGGAATTATCGCGCTCGAAGGTCACAAGATTTTTTACCGAAAAATTGGGTTTAAAGCCTCGCCCTTTTAGGGCGACTTTATGTGATGTATGATATTAAGAATAGCGGCCCGGGTAAGCAACCGCTTAAAAAACCCAGTCATCGCAGGATGAACGCACCTTGAAAACTAGAGTTATGGGGTTCTATAGGGGAATGCTCCTATAGGTAAAAGCTCTAAGCGTCAAGTACCAGAGAAACCAATTATTTTAGAGGTTTTGAACTGTATCGTAGGGCATACGAAAACAGGCTTCTGTAAGGGAGCGAAAGTCTGAGGAGAGAACCACCTCTGGGTGGGATTTCGCCAGGAATCTAATTCAAGTGGACTCGTTGAGCCAGAAATTCACAGCAGTGATGCTAGAAGAATCCACGTCCGTTTACGGCGTGGGGTATGTCAAACTAAAAATTGTCTTAATATTCTAACCCTGTTGATCATGAAATCTCGTTATCGGCTGCGTCTTCAGATCTGTCTTGTCTTTCTCATTGTTGCTCTGACGAGTTTCTCTCCTTGGCTAACCCCTAGCGCCTATGCGGGGATCGATGACGATCGCCTTGATGGTAATATTTTTGTGGTCTATGCGGGTAATGGTTCCCTCGTACCACCGCGTTTAAATTTAGCGGAAACTTTTCAACGGAAAATTCCGGCTATTATTGTCTATTATTTGGATGATAGTAGCGATTGTAAGCAATTTGCGGCGATTGTCTCCCGTTTTCAAGAGTTTTACGGTCGCGCCGCCAGTATTATCCCCGTTACTGTCGATTCTATCCCGTTAAAGTCTTCCTATCGTGCCGATGAACCGGGTTACTATTATCGCGGTGGGGTTCCCCAAACGGTGGTTTTAGACCAACAAGGTAAAGTGGTTTATGATGGTTTGGGCAATGTTAAATATGAAGATGTGGATGATGTCTTAAGAAAGGTTTTTGAGCTTTTGCCTCGATCGCAGTCGCTAGAGTTAAAAAGACGCTCTTTTAACGAGTTTAACGCTGAATTGCGCTAGTCACCTCGTTTTTTATCCTCAATTGAACCAAAAATAATCATTTAGAGATGCTGTCAGCAGCGTCTCTATCTTGTTCTTAGGAACAATAAAATTATTTACCTATTGCTTTTATTATCATTTAAGATTTATTTGAACCAAGAAATGCTAAACAATTCAGATTTTATCTGGAGTAACACTTGAAAAATATTTGCAACAGTGCCAGACTAGAAAAATTTTGCTAACCTGATTATACTGAGAACAATAATCATTCTTATAGGTGTGGGAGACAGCAATGAAAATCAAGCAAAATTTCCTAACAGCAGCCATATTACTGGGTTTTTCTGGTCCGGTACTGGCTAATAGTCTCGAAAACCTCTCTAGTAACCCCATGGCACAGGTAACAAGTGTCAATCAATTGCGGGATGTTTCTCCCACCGCCTGGGCTTTTGAGGCCTTAAGAAGTCTCGTGGAGAGGTATGGTTGTATAGTAGGTTATCCTGACCGTACTTTTCGCGGTGAACGCGCTTTAACTCGTTGGGAATTTGCCGCCGGGTTGAATGCTTGCTTAAATACCCTAGAAAGATTGATTCAAGAAGGAGTAGCGGTATTAAAAGAAGATCTAGACAAAATCAAGCGATTAGTCAGCGAATTCGAGACAGAATTAGCTGCATTGGGTGCTAGGGTTGATAACTTAGAAAATCGAGTCGCTTTTCTGGAAAATAATCAATTTTCCACCACTACTAAATTAACTGGGGAAGTGGTGATGGCATTATATGGAGTAGCCACAGGAGAAAAAAACGGTGGTGAAGGGATTCCCCAAGTACCAGCTTTTGGTTATCGGGCCCGTTTAGAATTAAATACTAGCTTCACAGGCAAAGATTTACTCTATACCCGTCTAGCAACGGGAAATATTGCCGATTTAGCCGATACCACCGGAACTTTTCAAAGTACCTTAGCCTTTACCCAACCGGACGGCAATGATTTATTGCTAGAAGTTTTAAACTACAGTTTCCCCCTAACGGAAAATATCTACCTCTGGTTAGAAGCGACGGGAGGTGCTAAAGATGACTTTACCAATACCCTCAACTTTTTGGATGGAGATGGTGCTAGTGGGGCGCTTTCCGCTTTTGGTACCCGCAATCCCCTTTATTTTGCCCCCGGACAAACTGGACTCGGTTTACAGGGTAATTATGGGGCTTTCCAGTTCAGCGCCGGTTATCTTGCCGGGGATGCTAACGATCCTAACCCGGGAGGGGGTTTATTTAACGGCTCCTATACTGCCCTAGGGCAGCTGGGTTATGTTCCAAACGATAATTTTGGCATTGCTTTATCCTACTTTCATGGTTATAACCAATTAGATACGGGAACGGGAAGCCAGCGCTCGAATTTCCGATTTTTCACCGAAGAACTATTCGGGGAGGCTGTCCCGACAATTAATAATAGTTTGGGTTTACAATTTACTTGGCGAATTGTCGATGGTTTTGTCCTCGGTGGTTGGGGGGGTTACACAAAAGCTATCACCCTTAGCACCTTAGATGGACAACTAGAACGCGGGGATTTAGATATCTGGAATTGGGCGATAACTTTGGCTTTTCCTGATCTATTTAAGGAAGGAAATACGGCTGGTATTATTGTTGGTATGCAGCCTTGGGTATCTAGTTCTAGTATTAGATTAAATGATGGCAGTTCCACTAATGATCCCGATACTTCCTTTCATATCGAAGGATTTTATGAGTGGAAGCTCACCGATAATATTGCCCTTACTCCAGGGGTAATCGTGATTACTTCTCCTAACTCGAATAACAACAATTCCACCTTAGTTATCGGTACTATCCGCACGACTTTTACTTTCTGATTTGTCTAGGCAGCTGGTATTGCCGTTTTTGAACCCTCAAAAATTAATTATGCAAGAAGCTTAATCTAAAAACCTTGTGGGATAATACTGAGAGGGAAACAAGCGAGCTAGAAGGTAGATAGGGCAAGCGATATAGCTCTTTGTCCCTTGATGTAATCCTTCAACCGATAGCGGCTAATTTGCATTAGCTCTTCTATATTTTTTGGGAACATTTGATGTAGCTGGAGCCAATGATAGAGATGTTGACCCACATAAAAACTGCTGTGTCTGCGTTGACCTTTATATCTTTTTTCAGGTCTTGTGACATATTTTTGGATTCCCATATCCTTAATTTTTTTACCTTGCAGTGTGGCACTTGTGTAAGCAATAGCTATAACAATTATGGTTCTTCGTTACTTGGTATGGTTCGATCAGGGGGCAGAAATCGGCTAACTCCTTATCTGGCATGAGACTTAATTGATTAGCTCGTTCTAGATTGAAAACAATTGGCAAAAATCGAAGAACCGGGAATCCATTCAACTCCAGTGGATTCCATCGCCACACTGGTGATACCACACTCTTCTAACCAATCAGCTAACAATAGCAAATCGGGAGTGGTACAACCAAAACTCCTGGTATTCTCCTGACACACTTCTTGGGGGACACAGACCCAATGTTCTCTGGCTCCCAGGTCAATTCCCGCCGCCTTGGCATTGATGATGTTTAACTTCTGGTCACTACTTTGGGTTTTTGAAGACTTGTTTCGGGATTTGGTCATGGCTTTCTTGGCTCCGAGTTATGATCGGGGAAGTACCGTGGTTCTAGGAAGGGTTTTTTACTTGATTCTCGACCACGGGTTCACGAGTTAATCCTCGTCTCGCCCATTCTTTTTTCCTCTTTCCTAGCAACCTAGTGGGACTTAGACAAAAAACAAATCGAGAAAAGCCTCAACTCCAATCCCCGCTTGGGATTTACTTCGAGAAGCCCAAAATCGCTGAAACCCAGATAGATCAAGGAAAATCATAAATCGAGGTTAACCCTTTGTCCCGTAATGGTTTGAGCCTTTTTTGCTGACCGAAAACGCCTAAGTCCCACTAGCTGATAATCGGGTCTGATGACACCATTGTTACTCCGGTTTGAGTTCAGGATACTTCCAGATTTAGAATATCAGGGCTTGTCCCTAGTTTCTCTTTTTCTTTTTAGGGCGCTTTGCGTCCTTCAGGAGCTGATAACTGAGAGGTGCGCCACTGGAAGTTCTTAAGTGCTATATTAAAGATCAAGAAAAGCCGTCGTAAAACGACGGGGTTTTAACCCAAATTTTCGATAAACAAAATTTATGGGCGACTTTTTTGATAACGTGAGCCGTTACCCCCGCTATCTGATTAGCTTTAGTTTAGGGATTTTCTTCGCCTTTTTCGGCTGGTTGGCCCCTTTATTAAAAAATCCCCTCACAGCGATCGCACTTGTAGGCTTTCTAGGGGGGACTTTCGCCTTTCTTTATTTCACCCTCAAAGCCATGCTCGGATTAGCTTGATACAATGGTAAGGGTTTCGCTGTTCTTAGGGGACGAAAATTATGGCTAACGATCGTCGAGTATCTCGCGTCTCCTCGCTAATTAAGCGCGAGGTCAGCCAAATGTTATTAATGGAAATTAAAGATGATCGGGTCGGTGCCGGTATGGTTAGCGTTACCGATGTGGATCTCTCCCACGACCTGCAACACGCTAAAATTTTTGTGTCTATCTACGGCAACGAAGATGCAAAGGCCGAAACTATGGCCGGTTTAAAAGCTTCCGCAGGATTCGTCCGGCGTGAACTTGGTCAACGCATCCGTCTCAGACGTACCCCCGAAGTGGTCTTCCTAGAAGATTCTTCCCTCGAACGCGGCGATCGAATGTTACACCTTCTTGATCATATTAAAAGCGATCGACCCCCAGAAGATGACGATTCCGCTATCAGTGACCAGTGAACAGTGATCAGTAGAGGATAACTAAATTTAGACAACACTGGGAACTTAAAACTTAAACCTGATAACTGATAACTGATAACTGATAACTGAATAGTGAGCGATCGCATTTTATCCCTAAAAGAACGTATTGGTCAGATGATAGTAGTCCGCGCTTCCGGCTATCTCTTTGACCAACAAATCCGCTATCCTGTCTGGGAACCCCTCAACGCCACCCTGAAACATTGGTTAGAAACCCTCCACCTCGGTGGGGTGATTCTATTAGGAGGCAGCGCCGCCGAAATCGCTTTCCGTAGCCAACAATTACAAAGTTGGTCCAGCGATAATCCTCTCCTCATCGCCGCCGATATCGAGGAGGGAGTCGGCCAAAGGTTTTCCGGCGCCACTTGGTTCCCCCCCCCGATGGCTTTAGGAAAAATAGCCGAAAAAAGCTTGACAAAAGCCACAGAATATGCTAAGGAAATGGGAGCAATTACCGCTAAGGAAGCACTAGCGATCGGGATTAACTGGATTTTAGCCCCAATTGTCGATGTGAACAATAATCCCGACAATCCGGTTATCAATATTCGTTCCTTCGCTGAAACTCCTGAAATCGTCGCTAATCTAGCTCAAGCTTTTATTTTAGGGGCGGATTCCTATCCAGTTTTGACCACGGCCAAACATTTTCCCGGCCACGGTGACACCAGCAATGACTCCCATCTCGATCTTCCCATCATCAACCACGATCATGATCGCCTAGAAGCGATCGAATTACCGCCCTTTCAAGCGGCGATCGAGTCAGGGGTTGATAGTATTATGTCAGGCCATCTGTTAATTCCCGCTTGGGATGCCGAATTTCCCGTCACTCTTTCCTCGAAAATTCTCGGGGAAAAACTGCGCCAAAATCTCGGTTTTCAGGGTTTAATCGTCACTGATGCCCTGATTATGGGAGGAGTGACTAAAATTGCCAGTGCTGCCGCCATAGCAGTGAGGGCGGTACAGGCGGGGGCTGATATACTGTTAATGCCTCCCGATCCGATCGAAGCGATCGAAGCGGTGTATAGTGCCGTGCAAGCGGGTACAATTAGCGAAGCGAGAATTAATGATTCTTGGCAACGTATTCAACGAGCAAAAGAGAAATTGGGGCAAAGACAGCCATCCTTAGAATCCTTAAGCAGTTTAGCGGCACCGCAAGCTCTAGAGATTGTCAGCGATATTTTAAAAGATTCCCAAACAGTTAGCGCTAATTTACCCATTAAAGCCACTCAAGGCCGCAATTTAATCATTATCGATGATTTACTCAACTGTGACTTTCTCGATCGCTCTTGTCCGGCGGTGACAATGCCCCGACAATGGGGTTATCAAACCCAAATAATCGACCGTAGCACCTTTAATCAGTCCCTCGTCTCTCCAGAAACAACTCTCCTACAAGTATTCATCCGTGGTAATCCTTTTCGGGGTAGTGCCGGATTAGGGGAGGAAACGAAAGCTATCTATCAAGATTTGCTGAAAACCGGACAAATTCAAGCATTGATTATTTATGGTAGTCCCTACGTTTTCCAGTGGTTTCGTCAACAAAGCGGAGAAATTCCCCATCTTTTCAGCTACGGACAACAACCAAGCGCCCAAAAAATTGCCCTAGAAACTATTTTTGAGTGGCCCACTAGCGGCGAAAATCAGACCGATACTTTCGTTTAAGGGCAAAAATTGCCTAGTAACCATTGGGCAATGCGATCGGAGGCACCAGCCGATCCCATTCTCTGACGACCATTAACGGCGATTTCTTGCCACTGTGGGGGATTTTGTAATAAATATTCTAACTTGTCTGCTACTGACTCGGCACTATCGCCTAAGAGAATTGAACAGCCTAATAAACGCTGTTGCAGTTCGGCAAAATGGCCAGTAAACTGTGGTCCAGATCCCGCAATCGTGATCGCCGGTTTACCCAAACCGACGAACTGTTCCGTGGCAGTTCCCGCCATGGCGATCGCTAGATGGCAACGGCCTAAATATTCGGCGTAATCCCTTTGAGAAATAGTTATAAATACCTCTTGACAAATAAACTTATTTGTGCTATGTTCTCGCCAACCCCGGGAAATTAAAGCAGCCGTAAAAGATTCCGGGGGGAGAGAAGGAGCGATCGCCGCCAAAAATTCCAGCTTATAATCGGGAAAACGTCCGATCATGGCCGCTACAGCTGCGAGAATTTGCTGCCAATTGTGGAGAGATTCGGGAAAGCGCGAACCGGGTAGCAGCAGAATATTTAGGCAATCTTGGGGAAAATCGCCCGTTATCGAGGGTAAAAGGTCATCCATCATCGGATTACCCCCATCGACAACGGGAATTGACCACTGTTGTAAAATTTTGCTAGTTAAACTATCCCGGGGAAAAACCCCCCGACAGCGAGGATGAGCCATTAACCAGCGTTCCCAAGGATAATAATAGGAACCCCAGAGGCGATCGATCATCGAGCTACTATCTAACCATCCCTGCTCATCCCGGAGATAGTATTCCGATTTAGCCGTTCCCACAAAAGCATAATCCCTCTCGCTCAACCAAGCAAGGGCCAGGGGTAAGATATCTCCCACCGCGACAATTTTTCCCCCTTCTTGGCCCCAATTTCTGACCAGACGGTATTGACGGGAGGTTAATCCTAATAATCCCTCCCGTAGATCTCGCCATAATTGTTTCGCATCCCTGGTGATAAAACCCCCAGAGGGCATTTTTTGACCTCGATCGAGAAGGGGAATCCCCAGACGAGTATAAGCATAACCGTTACCCACTAGGGGTAAAGCAGTAATATCCGGACAGTGGGGAGATGATTGCAGTCTTTTAATAATCCGGATCGCGATCTCGTCTTCACCGTGGCCATTACTCAAAAATAATAATTTCACTTTTTTTCTTAACTTCTGGCTTAAAGTCCTAAACTTCGGTTGTTTTATTGCCTTCGACCCTAGACAATGCTGATGGTTAGGGAACAATCAATTTTATAAAAGCAGTTAACCAACTCCCATTTAGTCTAATCTACCAGAAGGTTTCGCCGATCGCCTATCTCTGCCCTGATAGCGACCATTTGACCAAAGGTTAAGACTAAGAGATAAGAGATTAGTTTAACTGCTTCTATTTTTCTCGATCAAAAGACCAAATTTGGCCCCCCAGAGCCAAGAAGGTCAGAAACCTGCTCTGATCGCTATATTAGAATCAAGTGATTAATTGGCATCCTAACGGGAAAAAATGATTATCGACTTATCCGATCGAGAAGCTACTGTCAATTTAGGGGAAAAACTGGGGCAAACCTTGGCCTCTGGCAGTGTAATTTTATTAAAAGGCGATTTGGGAGCGGGAAAAACCACCTTAGTACAGGGAATTGGCCTAGGATTGGGCATTCAAGAGCCTATAGCTAGTCCTACCTTCACCCTCGTTAACGAATATAACGAAGGCCGCCTTCCTTTGTATCATTTGGATTTGTATCGTTTGCAGGGTCAAGATATCGAGGCCCTGTACCTAGAAAATTATTGGCAGGGAATTGAGGTAGATTTAGGGATAGTGGCGATCGAATGGTCAGAACGTTTAACTTTTTTGCCAGAAAATTATCTAGAGATTACTTTACTCGATCGAGGCGAGCAAGGACGACGAGCGCTGCTCAATTTTGTCGGTGGGGACGAAAAAAATAGCGACCCCACAGGAATCGCTATCAGCACTTGACTTTTGAAGCAATCAAACTTTAGCGGTAACTTTCCACTTATTCTCTAACTTGTCTTTCTTCTAAAGTTTCTTCAAAGAAACTATTGTAGAGGAAACCCGCCGCCACGGCCCCAACAATGGGAGCAATCCAGAATAACCATAATTGACCAACGAGAGCTATATTACCGCATAAAAGAGCAACACCGGTACTACGAGCGGGGTTAACGGAGGTATTGGTCACGGGAATGCTAATTAAGTGAATTAAGGTCAATCCTAAACCAATAGCGATGGGAGCAAAACCGGCCGGAGCGCGTCGATCGGTAGAGCCTAAAATGATGATTAAGAACATGAAGGTCAAGACCACTTCCGTGACCAAAGCGGCGAATAAACTGTAACCACCGGGAGAATGTTCTCCGTAACCATTGGTGGCCAGAGGATTGCTGCCTCCCAAAGCGAAACTCGGTTGACCACTGGCAATAATGTAGATAATTACCGCCGCTAAAATCGCCCCTAAAACCTGAGCGATGATGTAGGGAAGTAGTTCCGAGCCGGGGAAGCGTTTACCTGCCCAGAGACCGAAGGAAACGGCGGGATTAAAATGTCCCCCCGAAATATGCCCTAAAGCGTAGGCAAGAGTGAGGACGGTTAAACCGAAGGCGAGGGAGACACCCACAAAAGAAATCCCCAGATGGATATTAAAATCAGCACCATCTACGACACTCTTGGCTTTACCCACAAATACTGCCGCTAAAACGGCACTACCGCAACCGCCGAGAACGAGCCAAAACGTCCCGATGAACTCTGCTAGATACTTTTTCATCTCTATATCAAGGTTGAATGATTTTGCTTTTAGGTTATCTCCCATCAGACCGGATTAAACTGTTATAAGATATTAAAAAATAGTTATTTTTTACCTTCAATTTGCCGTTCTCATGGGGAAACTATCAGCTTTTTAGGGATATAATAGTAAAAAAATCGGGAATTTCTGCTAATTTCACACTTTCTTTAGATTTATCTTCTATCTTGATGTCTGATGGATTTTGGCAGTGGTTGACCCTTTCCGCCGAGTGCTAATTATGAGATGATCGATGCAGGAAGAAAAAGCGATATTTAATATCAACAATACTTTTTATCGACCGGAGAGTAAAATCGTCCGAGATTTAGGAGTTTTAGCGGCGGCAATTGCTCAAAAAGAGCGGGGCAGTTTGCGCGTTTTAGAGGTAATGAGCGGCTCTGGTGTGCGAGCGCTCAGGTATTGGTTAGAAAGTGGTGCGGATTGGCTGTGGGTTAATGATGGGAATCCAGAAATTAAGCCAACTTTAGTGGCTAATTTAGAGAGTTTATTACAACAGAAACAAGGGAAAATAACCTATAAATCTGCCCAAGAAGTTCTCCGAGAATGTTATCTTAAAAAAGACCATTACGATCTAGTTGATATTGATGCTTTTGGTTCCCCTGCATCTCTGTTTAGTGCCATTCCCTTAGCCACTAAAATCGGTGGTTTAATTTATCTGACTAATACTGATGGACGGACGTTGACGGGTCATAATCTAGAAAATAGTTTAGCTGATTATGGAGCCTATGCTCGCAATCATCCGGCTGCCCACGAACAGGGATTAAGATTAATTATCGCCGGTTTGCAATTAGAATCGGCCCGGTTAGGTTTAGGAATTACGCCGATTTTTTCCTTCTTTTTTGGTCAAAGTTATCGGGTGATGGTGCGGTTAACAGCTAATAGACAATTAAATAGTCATAACTACGGTTTTCTCGGTTATTGTCATAGCTGCGGGGAATATCAATCAGTGCCTTGGCTGAAGTTAGGCAAGATAGTTTGTTCTGGGGACGGGCAACCTTTAACCGTAACTGGACCCTTGTGGTTAGGCAGTTTACATGATCGCTTTTATCTAGAAAAAATGGCAGATTTAGCCGATCAATGGCAGTGGAAAAAGGTAGTTAAATTGTTAGAAATAATGAGGGAAGAAAACAATTTTCCTCCCTATTTTTATAGCTTTCGGGAAATTGGTAGAAGGGGCAAATTAGCTCTACCCAAAAAGGAAGATCTAATTGCAGCTCTCGTGCAACAAGGTTATCGAGCGGCCGCCACCCATATTAACCCGCAAGCACTGAAAACTAACGCTTCTTTAGCCCAATGTATCGCAATGCTCAAGGACTAATTAATTAAGGTTTGCTGAATAAATATAAAAACCTTGTTGGATAATATCTTTAGGCTTGTTTAAAATCAAAAAGTGCCAGATATTGCAGTGATCAGGGGGGAAAATTCCGGGACTTTTTCCCTGAAAATTAGGTAAGCTAAAACGCATCTTAGATGCGTTTTAGCAAGGCAGGAGGAATAAGCGGTTGAGAGTTTTTTGAATTATCAAGATATGTAACTTAAGTGCGTCTAAGCTTAATTGACCCCCTGAAAATCGGTAAAACCCTACACCCCACACCCTCTAAAGTGTATCAGGAAGCTTTGGAGTAAGACAGACAAGAAGCTGAATTAGCAGCGTTTATTGGCATTAGGATTAAACTTTGAACAGATAGCACAAGCTTTAGAATTAGGGTTTGCGGCAAAAAGTTTGTTGGTGGGGTTAGGAGTCGGTCGTCGGTCGTCGGTCGTCAGTAGCCGGTCGTTTCAGGCTTTCTTGCCCTCTTTTTTTGTACCAGTTTATGTACTAAAAGAAGGATAATGCAAGGTTTTTGAAGGTCTTAATCCTATATTCGCAGCATGAACATCGGATTTTAACAGGTCAAAAGCCTTATTTTAAAAGGGTTTTACCATTATTCAGCCAGCCCAAATTAGAAATCGAACAGGTTAGACAAGCAACTCAAAGAGAATAGGAAAGGTTCAAGGTGATCCCATTTTAACAATGGTTTGATCAATTGACACAATCAGCAGTGGCTATCTTTTGCCAGTAGCCATCAAGCATCAAAAAAATGGAGAATCACGTTGGGGAACCCTTTGGTATTTTATCCATGACTACAATGCACAGCAAAGCAAAGGATTAAGCCGCCATCACTACTACCGAATCACCACCAAGATTTGGTTTAAATCTGTGCATGACGAAACTACCTGAAACTTCAGAAACGTCCATTGCTCTTACCTTTTTGGTTGTTAATCTTTCCCGACTGCTTCGGCAGTTTTTTGGGCTTTTTTTGTCTTTCTGGCTTTTTCTGCGAACAAATGAACTAAGATGCCACCAACGCTTTAATAAAAATTATGTTAAAAGTTATAGCGTTTCCTGTTCGCAAGAGGTACATTGTCGATGGTGAAAAGCTTAATCAGCAAAGGTTTGACTGTGCCACACAGGTGTGAGAAACGCTATATTTTACTCAAGTAAAACTTATCCCTCGGGCGACAAATTATTGGCACTCAATAGCATAATTCTTTGAGCGACTTTTTGCCGCAAACCCTACTTAGGGCTTGCGGCAAAAAGTTTTTCCTGGGGGCAGGGTGTAGGGTGTGGGGTGTAGGGTTTTACCGATTTTCAGGTGGTCAATTACCTAATTTTCAGGGAAAAAGTCCCGGAATTTTCCCCCCGATCACTCCCATGCCAGGCACTTTTGGATTTCCAAAAGGTCTAAAAACCTTGTTGGATAAGGTTTTTAGATTTATTCAGCCAGCCCTATATAACTGATTACTGATTACTGTCGCGGTTGTACGGGGAAACCTTGACGCTGAAGCATTTCCGCCGCATCTTGGCCCGGTTGATAGTTGATGCCGAGGGTAGAGGTGGCCGTATCCTCGATAATTTTAGGAGTGAGGAGAATAATCACCTCCGATCGCTCGTTGCGATTGGTACGACTGCGGAATAAAGCCCCTAAAATGGGAATATCGCCTAAAATCGGCACTTTTGTCTCAGAACTCTGTTGGCGCTCTTGGATAATGCCCGAAAGAATTAAACTCTGTCCATCCCGGAGACGAACTAAACCAGAAGTCAATTCCCGACGAATCAGAGGGGTAAGGGTGTTGATTGTGAGACCACCGCTATTAAATTGAATTGGAGACCCCGGAGAGGCGATGGTAGGGCTAACCGACAGGGAAATAAAGCCGTTATCATCCACCTGATCGACGTTTACCGCTAAAGTTAATCCAGCATCGGCCAGTACAGGGACAGTGGTGCGTTCGCCACTGAGAGGATCTACACTTGTCTCCACACTTTCTAGCACTTTCTCGGTGAGCTTAACGGTGGCCTGTTGACCTTCCTGCACCACCAGGGAGGGATCGGTGAGAATCTTGGCATTTCCTGTCTGAATTGACGCTTGCAGGGTCATCAGGAATTTTTGAGGATACTGGAAGAGGGTCGGGGGTTCGTAGGTGAAGACATCTGGTTTAGCGGGTGTCGTGACTCCGGTGATGGGATTGAACGTGCCTGGCTCGCCTGGTGTAAATTTACTCAATCCGGGCTGAAAAGGATTACTAATCCCACCAAAACTAGGGCGCGAGTAGGGTGTTAGACCCCCTGAAAAGTCATTGAGTCCCTGGTTAACACGGCCAAAAGGAGCGCCATTCTGAATGTCAATAAAAGGTTGAATTGCTGCTGTCCCCGTACCCGATATGATATCAAAAATCGGCACAACAGGCTGTGCGAAAGCCCCCGGTCTGCCTACAGTTGAGCTAGTGGGTGGGTTCATATTACCAAAGTTCAGCACTGCTGCCCCGTTATCTTGAACGAAGAAACCATCGTTAAAACCGAAGGAAAAACTACTGTTAAAGCGGTCTGTATTGAGCAGGTTGACATCGATAACTTTGACATTAACCACCACCTGACGGCGACGGGCATCCAGTTGGGTTAATAAGGATGTGGCGATCTGGACTTGTCGGGGTTCGCCGATTAAATTAATAGAATTCAGGCGATCATCGGCGGCAATTCTTAAACCGGTTAAAAGTAGGGCAGCTTTTGATCCTTCTGTGTTTTGGGGGGTCAGTGGCTCTAGGGTGGGAGCAACATCCCGGCGACCGGTTACTCGTCCGGTGAGGGGATCGACGATATCCTCGGTTTGGGTAACTAAACGCTGGTATTCCGCCCCTTGGGTGGCGAGGAAAATGGCGGCGGCGACAGCTTTAACTTGATTGAGACGCAGGGTGCGGCTAATTAGATTACGAGCCCCTTGGGGTAATTGCGCCCCGACAAAGATGGTTTTACCCTGACGGTTAGCTTGGAGTCCGGAAATTAACAAGACGGCGTTAAAAATGTTTTCCACCGATTCGTTAGTAAATTCCAAGGAAACTGTCTGAGAGGTGGCGTTAGCTTCCCCCTGGGCGCTGGTGAAAACGACGTTATAACCGGCATAGTTAGCAAGGGTCATTAACACTTCTCTAGCGGAAGCTTCCCGGAGTAAAACACGAGGTACAGTCATATTGCGATCGAATTTGACCTTTTCGGCACTAGCATCGATGTTAGAGATGGCAATATCTCCCACCGGTGGGGCGACGGCCCGGGGTAGGGTGGGAGCGCCAGGGGCTTGGGGTACGCCTTGAATGATAATTTCGGGGTTGGGAACCATGGGCGCACTTTGGGCGAGCAGTTTTTCCCTGGCTAAAATGCGATCGCTGATTTCCTTTTGTACGGCCGCGCTGGAAGGGACAAGCTGATTTGGCGACTTTTGTAAATTTTCTTTACTTAACTCTTGCCAAAATTCAACTTTTAATGTAGGGGATTTTAACTCTGAACCATCGAAGGAAATGGGGGTTTCGGCCAAAGCGCTCAGGGGAGCCATCAATAAAAACGAGGCAATTTGGGGGATAAACAGGGCATAGCGGGACGGATTCACTTTATTCACTCCTCAACAATTGGGGGATTCAACGGACAAAAAACGCAATACTCACACCGGATTGAAGACTATTATTGGGGCGGACTAGCGGGGGGTTGACCTTCGGCGGGGGGGGGCGGTGCTAATTTCGCTAATTCGGCGGCATTGAGAGGAATAATCACATCGAGAAGAAAGGTGGTAGTAACGGGTTTATCGCCTTGGGGAACGATAGTGGCTTTATTGTTGCCGGTACTAACCACTTTAACCGCCGATCCTTCCTTTTCCATCTGGGTATTGAGACTGTTTAGCAAAATGAGCGGCTGTAATCTTTCTAAATCCCGAATAACCTCTTGAGTGTTAGCATAGTTCCCTTCGAGCTTGACGTTAAGAGTTTGACGTTTGAGCTTATTATTAACTGCGCTACCGAGGGAACCATCGGAGACCACCACCGGTTCTAGTCGTTGGGGTTGGAAACTAATCAGCTTAACATTGCGAGACTTAAAGATATTACTAATATCTAAGAGAATAGTGCTTAAGTCTTTTTCTTTCGCAAAAAGCGAGAGTATTTGCTGTTTAGTTGCCTCTTTTTGTTGCAACTGACTCTCAATTTTTGCTAATTCGGCTGGTCTGAGACCGCTTTTTTGTTGATCTATCTGTTGTTGTTTGCCAGCTGCATCGTTTTGCAACTGTTGCCAGGTATCATAAGCGGGCATCACCCAGTTAAAAAGCAGATAGAAAGAGCCAAGTAAACCTAGCACAGCGGCAGCGATGCCACTATTGCGGGGAGTAAAAGTTATCCCGAAAGCGATAGGATACTCGTCAAATTCCTCTAATTCCCGATCTTCAAATTCTTCGGTAAAGGTCATGGTTGAATGGCTCCTTGGCGTTTGAGAGTATTAATCCTAGTGACAACTCCGAGTGCTCCATTCCGGGCGAGATTGGGCAGTTGTTGAGTAGCGGGAGTATCACTTAATTGGGCGGTGATCACAAATTGAACCGCTTGGGGGAAAGTGACATTAATATTTTTGTACTGATTGGCCACCTGTACGGGTAAATCGGCCAGGGCAGCACTTTCGATCGCGGTTTTCTTGCCCTGTAAAAAAGGAGAAGCTTGCAGGGTTAAGAGATAATCATTTACTGCTTCGTAACTACTGGCAAAACCACTGATTTTTAACTGAGTAGCCCGATTCGGTTGCCCTTGATCTGGGGCAGCGGGAACCTCCACCTGCTGCACACTGGTTAGCTGGACGCTAGGGGGAGTTTGCAGGCGAATTTCCTGAAGAATAGCTGACCAAGGCCTAATCTGATTGAATACAGTCACCAGAGCTTCATTTTCTTCTCCTACCGCCGTTAGTTGCGCTTTCATGTCTTCTAGCTTTTTGCTTTGGGCTTGCAGTTGACCTAATTCCGAGTCCAGTTGCTGAATTAGGGCCTGAGTTTCGCTGGTTTGCAAACCGACGATTAAACCGAGTAATCCCGTCAGTGTCAATAATCCTGCCCCCACTCCCACACCGATCCACAGGGGTGTTTGTTTACGCAGGTTAATAGCGGTGGAAATCTTGACCGCGGGGGTTCCTTTGCCCGTTTGGTTAAGATGGCGATCCTTAAGAAAATTAACGTCAAGACTATACATAATTTTTGTCTATACCTCCCGTAATCCTAAACCGAGAACTGTTCCTAATCCAGGTCTTTCGGTATTAGGAATCTCTTGAGTTGTATCTAAGTTCAGTGATGCGATCGGATCGATTGCCATGGTGGGGACGCTGAGACGTTGAGTAAAGTATTCGTCTAGTTGCGCTAAACCGCCCCCGGGACCGGCTAAAAGTAACTGGACGATTTCCATTTCATCACTTTGGTTAAGATAGAAATTAATCGATCGCCGTAACTCATCGGTTAATTCCCCTAAAACGCGCATCAGTGCCGTCATCCCGGCGTTAGTAGGGGCCCCGGAAGTGCCGGTATTGGTGCTAAGACTATCAAAGGCAATAATCGGAATTGTCATCCCCAAAAGAATCTCAGGACTGCGGGAGGTGGGCAAATTCATCGCCCTGGAGAGGGCATTTTGTAGCTGGAAAGTGCCGATGGGGACAGTGCGGGAAAATTGGGGAACGCCGTCCACCACGATGGCAATTTCCGTGTTATCAAATTCTATATCAACAATAACGGCGGCTTCATTGGAACTAAACTGTCGCAAATGCTCGCGAATCGTCCGAATTAGGGCAAAACTATTAATTTCTAGCACATCTACCTGTAATCCTGCCTGTTGGAAGGTTTCCATATAGGCATCGGTAATCTCCCGACGAGTAGCAACTAATAATACTTGTACTTTTTCGATCCCGTCTTCATCCTGAAAGTAGCGTAGTTTTTGGTAGTCGAGATCCACTTCCTCGCGAGGATAGGGAAGGTATAAACTAGCCTCATGATTTAAGACCAGATTGTGCAATTCCTGATCGTCCAATTCCGAGGGAATGGGGATAATCCGGATAATTGACTCGCGCATCGGCACACCAGTAGCGACTCGTTTGCTGTTAATTTTATTTTCCTTGAGGACTTCTTGGATTAATTCCGCTAAAGCGGGGGAATCGACGATTTTTCCCTCCTCAAAGATGCCTTCCGGGATATCCGACGAACAACATTTAACTAATTTATAATTTTGTCCCTGTTTGGCGATCTGAGCTATGTTAATACGCTCTGGGGTGATCTCTAACCCAACACCTTGAGGTTTTTTTGTCAATAGCTTTTTAAAAAAACTTACCATAGATTTTCCCGGGCAGCTCTAAGAGAATTAGTGATTAACAAAGCCAATAATTTTTTGACCTGATTTTATCTAGGGTCGATCAAGGCAGTAAATCAGTCTATAAACGATCCTGACTGGGTAAATTACCCAGAAAAGGTAAAAATCGAGAAGGAGAGAAGCTATTTCTGCACTAAATACTAACCCGATTATCTGTGTTCAGATCGAGGTTAATCTTAACTAGGTGAGAGGAGAGGAAGTGCTTAATGATAGTGACATTGTACTCAATTTTGGTGAAAGAACCAAGTCCAAGCGAAAAATTGGCCATTACCCCCCCTTTTTTTTCTGCTCCACTAGATCAAGCCAGCCAAGCCTAGTTAGAATACCCAATTATCTAGAGAAAATTTCAATTTTTCTAGGCACTATTTTTTCTTGACTCCAGGAAACCGGCGATCAAATGCTTCTGACGGGCGTGATTTTCCCCTATAATTAGGAGTTTGCACAGTGACAAAAGAAGTTAAGGAGCGATTTCGATGGCACGAATGTACTATGATGAGGATGCCAATTTAGATTTATTAGCGGGAAAAACGATCGCTATTATTGGTTATGGTTCCCAGGGTCATGCCCACGCATTAAATCTCAAGGATAGTGGCGTTAATGTGATTGTTGGTCTATATCCCGGCAGTAAATCGGCAATCAAAGCCAAAGAAGCCGGTATTCCGGTTTATGATGTGGCCCAAGCCGCTAAAATTGCCGACTGGATCATGATCCTCTTACCGGATGAAGTGCAGAAAACGATTTATCTCCACGAAATTGCCCCGAATTTAAGCGAAGGCAAGGTTTTATCTTTTGCCCACGGCTTTAATATTCATTTCGGTCAAGTGGTTCCCCCGGCTAACGTTGATGTGGTTATGGTCGCACCCAAAGGACCGGGCCATCTCGTCCGTCGCACCTACGAACAAGGTCAAGGAGTCCCCTGTTTATTCGCCGTCTATCAAGATGCTACCGGCCAAGCACGCGATCGGGCGATGGCCTACGCTAAAGGTATCGGTGGCACTCGGGCCGGAGTTTTGGAAACCACTTTCCGCGAGGAGACAGAAACAGACCTTTTTGGCGAACAGGCAGTATTATGCGGCGGTTTAAGTGCTTTAATTAAAGCCGGCTTTGAAACCCTCGTGGAAGCTGGTTATCAGCCCGAATTAGCCTATTTTGAGTGTTTACACGAAGTGAAACTGATCGTCGATCTGATCGTCGAGGGCGGTTTAGCCAAAATGCGCGATAGTATTTCCAATACAGCCGAGTACGGTGACTACACTCGCGGTCCGCGGGTGGTGACGGAAGCGACTAAGGCCGAAATGCGGAAAATCCTCGGGGAAATTCAATCGGGACAATTCGCCAGAGAGTTTGTCCTCGAAAATCAAGCAGGTAAACCGGGGTTCACCGCTATGCGTCGTCAAGAAGCAGAACATTCGATCGAAGAAGTCGGTCAAGATCTGCGGGCGATGATGAGTTGGCTAAAACGCTAGTTCTCTTTTTTTCGGTGGGGGGTTGGAGGCAACCAGGCAATTCTTGCCCTTGCGTCCGTCCCGACACTCGACCCCCCACTCCCCAAAAGGAAAACTTCCTATTTAGGAACCTGCGTAGGAATAATATCCCAGCCAGACAGTCGCTCTGTAGAAGAATCAGACAAGCCATAAATGGTACATTATCAAAGCGCAAGTCCCTTAGTAGATCGCCTCTCTTGATTTAACCAGACCGATCGCCCGTAAACCGGCAATCACACCACAACCGATCACCATACCGACAAAGGAACGAATCAGATTTTCTACAGGAATGATCGGAATTAAAGCGATCCAGACTTCTTCGGGCCAGTTAAAAATCGAGTAGGTAATGGCGACGGCCCCTAAATGGGAGAGGCCGCTGGCGGTCCAGGTACCCCCAAAAATTCCCGCCGCTACTAGGGCCAAATTGCTGCCTTTGATCCAATGGGTAAAAAGAGTCCGGGTTGGTAGGATAAATAATACCAAAGCTGACCAATCGACGAAAGCCCCGGCAATAAAGATTCGTGGCGAAATGCCGTTCAGTCCGATCGCCCGGTTAGCGTAGATAAACAGGGGAATCAGAAAAATTAACGTTAATCCTAACCACCAATAACGGCGTTTTTTGCCTAAAACCATCGTTCCCGCCACAAAACTGGCTATAATTGCCCCAAAGACCGAAATAGCGGGAATTCCTGCCGTGTAGGGGGCAAGGAAAGCCCCAATTAAGGACCCGATGCCACTAGCGATCGCTCCAGCGATCGGGCCGAGTAACCAACCCAAGAGGGGAAAAACCGCTTGACTGAGGGGCATACTACCGCCGGAAGCGAGGACAATGGAGAAGGGAATAAAAGAAAGGGTAGTGACAATGGCCGCTAAGACGACAATATAGGCGATCGGCGCACCATCAATGGCGGCACTACTGACAGCTTCCACTTTGCGTTCTTCGCCTTCGGGGATAATATCTAGGGTCATAGTTGCAAGGGTAATTCTAACTTTTCTATCATCCTCTGGTTTGATCTTCTTCCGGCAATTATTGATTTTTTCGATAACAGCGCACGGTAATGTGATAGGGATGAAAAATCTCTAGGAAATCTTTTTGTAGGGTTTGAAAAAAGCTCTCAATAATTTTGGGATCGTCGAGATGAAAGGGATATTCTTGATTAAATCCTTTGAAAAAATACCAGTTAATAATTAGCTTTCCTCCTGGGTTTAACCAGTCATAGAACTTTTTAAGTTGGACTGTAGGTGAGGGCAAATGCTCGATGACATCCAAACAGATAATCGTGTCAAATTTTAGCCGTTCGGGAATTTCCGTATAGAATGAGAGCTTATTAGTATCGAGATTTAATTGCTCGGCACGAAAGCGAACAAATTCATGATGTAGGGGATTAAGATCGCAATAGATCACCTGTTCAACCCCAGAATTTATTGCGGCAGCTAGGGCATGAGTACCGATTCCGCCACCAAAATCTAAGACTTTTCCGCTACCGTGATCATCAATTAATCTCAGGGTTTCCCCGATATATTCTTGACTGGATAAATGCCAAGCAGATAATTAAAATAAATATTTTTCTTTGACTTGTTCCTGATAGAAATAATCTGGATTTGTCCAAGAAAATTCTTGATGAGCTAAGGCCGCTAAGGAATCTTTTGCTATCGCTAATTTTGCTTGTAGAATTTCTGGGTCTAATTGTAAAAAGTTTTGTAGGTGTGACTCCAAATCAAAGGAATTGCGCTTGAATTCCGCAACCGAGGAGGATGATAGCAGGGAAGAATCTCGATTCATATATAGAGTGAAGCCAGGGAGAATTAACTAAAAAATCGTTCCCCATTGTCTCACAATCTGGCCAAATTATAGCAGGAAGTTTTCGTTAAAACAGTAGTGCCAGCTTTTGGCGTATATCCGCAAAAACTGGCACCGTCCATCTATTGACCTTGTTATATTTAAGGTCTTTATCTCGGCTGACCTCATTTCAAATTATCTATAGTATTTCCTACTTTTCCCTCCTTTTCTCTATACTTAATTATTTTTTAATATTTACTTTTGTGAGGATTGGTCAGGTTTTATTAAGTAATGCTGCGGATGCAGGGAAACGCCGAGAATTTGTGATATCCACACCTCAAAATCGTGGATTGGATAAGCTGCCCCCCCCGTCAAGGGATTTACCATTGGTTTCACCAGAATGGTAAACATTCCCAGACGATTTCCCGCTAAAACATCGGTCAACAAGCGATCGCCAACCATAGCAATTTGTTGGGGGGGGAGACTCATGGCTGCCATCGCTTGCCGGAGTTTGCGTCGAGAGGGTTTCACCGCACCGAGAAGGTAGGGAAGTTGTAAATTATCAGCGATCGCACCGATACGATTTTCGCTAAGATTATTGCTTACCAACCAAATCGGTAGATAAAGACGCAAGGAATCGACCCAACGCTGTAAATCGTCAGAAACCGTCGTTTCCTGGAGGGGAACAAGGGTATCGTCCACATCGAGAATCAATCCTTTAATTTGATGCTGACTCAAAATCTCCAGACTGAGACCGAGAATCGTATCCCCTAAAATTAAATCGGGTTGTAGAATTTTTGTTCTAGTCATTACTTCTCAAAAATAACTGGCACCGAGTCGATCGAACTCAGCTTCCCTACTTAGTATAAATGACCGACTGCCTCTGAAAATCTTGCCTGGCCGATCCCTTCACTTGGCCGCTTGAATCACCTGTAAACTGCCACCAGCGTATAATTTTTGTTGACAATCACGAAAACCGAGCGCCTGTAAAGATTGGATCAGGTCCCTATCGATAAACTGCCAAGCGGTATGGGTTTCAAATAATTGCAAAAATAGGGCCAAAGAAGGCCAAAAAAGCGGGTTAGTGGGTCGATGAAAATCCACGAGGGCAAAAATTCCCCCCGGTCTGAGAACTCGATACACTTCTTTGAGGATTTCCTCTAACTGCTCCGGTTCCATTTCGTGGAGAGCGGCGCTAGTATGAACAAAGGCGAATTCTCCGGCATTAAAGGGCATTTTTTCGGCTAATCCCTCCACATAATGCGCTTGCGGCACCGCTAAACTAGCTCGCTCCAGGGCCCGGGGAGAGACATCTAAACCGGTACAGCGATCGGATAGGGGTACTAAATAACGGGTGGTTTGACCCGCACCACAACAGAGATCGAGGATAGGGTCATTTTTAGCGATTTTTAAACCTTCTAGGGCCAATTGCCGAAAACGGGGCTCCCCACCCACCGCTAGGGCAGCCAGACGGGAGATACCATCGTAAAGCCATTGATATTGATAACTGAGGGGACGTAAAATTGTCGCCAAGATCAACCTCCAAGATTTGATTAAGTTCGATATTGTCTGTAATTTGTTTTAACGGTTCCACCGATATATTGTTAAACTTGGTAAAGAATCTGAAAATTTAAAAATTATCTGTTAACACTATGGGTCGCGTTGGGGTTTTATTATTAAATTTGGGTGGGCCAGAGCGGTTAGAGGATGTGCGTCCTTTTCTATTTAACCTTTTTTCTGACCCAGAGATCATCCGTTTACCGATCAAAGGATTACAAAAACCGTTAGCTTGGTTAATATCGACGCTAAGAGCGAGTAAATCCCAGGAAAATTACCGCCAGATTGGTGGTGGCTCCCCTTTACTCAAGATTACGGAAGCACAGGCCACGGCACTGCAACAACGTCTCAAGGAAATGGGGCGCGAGGTGAGCGTTTATATCGGGATGCGTTATTGGAATCCCTTCACCGAAGAAGCGATCGAGCGGATTAAACGGGATCATATCAAAAAATTGGTTATTCTTCCCCTTTATCCCCAATTTTCCATCAGTACCAGTGGTTCCAGTTTTCGTGTGCTGGAGGAAATGTGGCAGGATGATCCCTATCTGCGTTTGACGGAATATACTCTCATCCCTTCTTGGTACGATCATCCCACTTATCTGAGTGCTATGGCCGATCTGATCGCGCGAGAATTAGAGCAGTGTCCTCATCCTGACCAAGTACATATCTTTTTTAGCGCCCATGGTGTCCCCCAAAGTTATGTGGAGGAAGCGGGAGATCCCTATCAAAGGCAAATTGAAGAATGCACTAGGGCGATCATGCGTACGCTAAACCGACCCAATCAGTACACTTTAGCCTATCAAAGTCGCGTCGGTCCGGTGGAATGGCTAAAACCCTATACTGAAGATGCTTTAAAAGGGTTGGGAGAGCAGGGAATTAAGAATTTATTGGTCGTGCCGATTAGCTTTGTCTCAGAACACATCGAAACCCTGCAAGAAATCGATATAGAGTACCGAGAAGTGGCGGAAGAAGCGGGAATTGAACATTTTCAGCGAGTACCGGCTCTTAACACTCACCCGATGTTTATCGAATCTCTCTCCCAGTTAGTGGTCAAATCCCTAGACGAGAAACCCACCACTTTCGAGCAAATTACCCGTCCGAAAGCGAATATGAAAATGTATCCCCAGGAACGTTGGGAATGGGGGATGACAACGGCAGCCGAGGTGTGGAATGGTCGATTAGCGATGATCGGTTTTCTGGCAATTATTATCGAATTAATTACCGGTCAAGGACCGTTACATTTTGTTGGTTTATTATAACCTCAAGCTTCGTTGCCATTGCTTTTGATGGTAACTACCAAAATAAGGTTGGGTTTAACTATATTTAACCCAACCATTGGCGATTTTATCTCTTAGGACATCATATTAGCAGAACGAACATTAACGTTAACTTCTAGCCTGCCATTGCCGAGCATATCTAACCCAGTGACGCTAAACAGATTAGCTTTAATGCCCCTTTCCTGAAAATTAGCCTGTAATTCTTTGATGAGAACCTCTTCCACTTTCCCCTCATCATCTGCTAGAGCTTGGACGATTTTAGCAGCGAAAGAGCCAATTTTTGCGCTCAATATTTCTTCCACATTGGTAATCTCGATAATAACCATTGATTTTTCTTCTTAGTAGAGGACAAATAGCATAAGAACAGAATTTGCGAGAAAATAGAGCTGCTCTCATCTTAGGAATCAGTATAACCTGCACTGTTCCCCCCCAAACGTAAATTCCCACCCAGAAGGAGATTACTGCATGATAAACCTAGAGACCCTAGAAGGTTGGTTAAATGCTCCAGTGGAAAATGAGCGACTAGAATTTAAACAGGCTAAAAATCAATTTGATACAATCAAACTGTTAAAATATTGCGTCGCCCTTGCTAATGAAGGAGGTGGCCATTTTATCTTAGGTGTTACCGATAAACGTCCCCGTAAAATTGTTGGTTCACAAGCCTTTCCTACACCCGAAGAAATTAACAGCATTAAATCGCTAATCGTTCAAAAACTTCGCTTGCGCGTGGAAATCACCGAATTGGCCCACCCTGATGGTCGTGTCTTGGTTTTTGAAGTGCCAACCCGTCCCACAGGACAACCTATCGCCTTTGAAGGTGCTTATCTAATGCGAGCAGGGGAAGACTTAGTACCCATGACACCTGATCTGCTTAAGCGCATCTTTGCTGAAGATCAACAAGATTGGTTTTGTCAACCTGCTCGTTCTCATGCTAGTCCAGATGAGGTTATTGACCTATTAGACACCCAAACCTACTTTGAATTGCTCAAGCTTCCCTATCCTAGCCATCGTGATGCTGTTTTAGAAAGATTACAAAGCGATCAACTCCTTGACAAAACATCAAAAGGTTGGACAATTCCTAATTTATCTGCCATCCTTCTGGCCAGACAACTTGAGAGCTTTTCCCCTACCTTAGCGCGTAAAGCACCACGAGTGATTATCTATGAGGGAACAGGTAAAATTAAAACTCGACTGGAACAGACAGGAACTAAGGGATATGCTGTGGGTTTTGATGGTTTAGTTAATTTTGTCCACGATTTAGCCCCTCAAAATCGCGTCATCGAGGAGGTTCTTAGGGAAGAAGTGAAAATGTTTCCTCCACAAGCTTTGCGAGAACTGATCGCCAATGCTTTGATTCATCAGGACTTTCTCGCTACAGGCGCTTCGGTGATGATTGAAATGTATGATGATCGAGTAGAAATCTCTAACCCTGGTATTCCTTTTATCAAAGTAGAACGCTTTATAGACGAATATCGCTCCCGTAATGAGCAATTAGCTGACATAATGCGTCGTTTTGGCATTTGTGAAGAAAAGGGCAGTGGTATTGATAAAGTTATTTCCGCTGCCGAGAAATTTCAACTTCCCGCACCAGATTTTAGAGTAGGTGAGATCCGAACAACTTCTATCCTATTCGCTCATCAGGATTTTGGCAAAATGAGTCAATCTGACCGTATTCGCGCTTGTTATCAGCACTGTTGTCTCCTCTATGTCGATAATCAACGGATGTCTAACCAAACCTTACGAAATCGCTTTTGTTTAAATGAATCAAAAAACAATACTGTTTCTCAAGTGATTGGGGCAACTAAAGAAGCAGGACTGATTAAACTTGACGAATCTGAATCTAAATCAACTCGTTATGCTCGTTATCTCCCCTTTTGGGCCTAGACTAGCCTTGAGCGAAGTGGAAATGCTAAAAAGTGCTTCAACGCAAATCCATTTTAGGGATGTCAAATCGGCGAAACCCTTATACAGCGAGCAAAAAAGTGCTTCAACGCAAATCGACATTTTTCCAAGAGGAGATTTTATCATCGCGTCCACACGGGAGTGGGACTTGTGGACGACAACGGCGATACATTTCTTTAAACTGCACCCCCCAAACGTAAATAGGCTTCAATAAAGCTATCTAAATCCCCATTCATTACCCGGGTAACATCGGTGGTTTCCACATTACTGCGGAGATCCTTAACCAATTGATAGGGATGAAAAACATAGTTACGGATTTGATTGCCCCAAGCGGCCTCCACCATATCGCCGCGAATTTCGGCGATCGCTTGAGCCTGTTGTTCCCGAGCAATAATTAACAATTTCGCCTTTAATAAAGCTAGGGCTTTTTCTTTATTTTGTAATTGCGATCGCTCTTGGGTACAACGTACAGCGATACCTGTGGGAAGATGAACTACACGCACGGCAGTTTCCACTTTATTAACATTTTGTCCACCTTTTCCCCCAGATCTAGTGGTGGTAATTTCTAAATCTTTATCGGGAATTTCTACCCTCACCGCATCATCGCCCAAAATTGGCATCACTTCCACCCCGGCGAAACTGGTTTGACGTTTACCATTAGCATTAAAAGGGGAAATTCTGACTAACCGATGGGTGCCTTTTTCTCCTTTCAGATAACCGTAAGCATAAGTTCCGGCAATCTCAATTGTCACCGATTTAATTCCCGCTTCATCTCCTTCTGATATTTCCGCTAAAGTGACTTTATAACCCTGTTTCTCGGCCCAGCGAGAATACATTCTCAGGAGCATTTCTGTCCAATCTTGGGCATCGGTTCCCCCGGCCCCCGCATTAATCGTTAAAACCGCTCCTTTTGCGTCGTAGGGACCATTTAAAAGCTGTTGCAATTCCCAGCGATCGAGGTCATGCTGTAAATGAGTTAAGTTGTCTGTCGCTTCTTCTAGTAAAGTTCGATCGGATTCTAATTCTAATAACTCGATAATTGCCTTGGTATCTTCTAATTGCCCACACCAACCCTGATAGGTTTCTAAAGAAGATTTACATTCATTTAGTTCTTGCAGGGTTTTTTGAGCCGTATCGAGATTATCCCAAAAAGTAGGGACGGCCGCCACCTGTTCTAAGTCTTTAATTTTCGCCCTTAAAGTGGGTAAGTCAAAGATAGTCCTGGGTTTTACCCAGGCGCAATCCTACTATCTCGATACCTTTTTTTAGTTCCGATATTTCCATGTTTTCAGTTATCAGTTATCAGTTATCAGTTACTCTAGGAGTCGGTCGTCGGTCGTCAGGAGTTGAGATTTGGGGTTTTAGGGAGTTGGGGTTTTAGGGTTTTGGGGTCTTAGTTGAAATTCCCCCATTTTCCCATTTCCCCTATCGACTCTCTGTTCCCCGTTCCGCAGTTCCAGCGTTCGCTAAAATGGTACGATCGATCCGCGCAGGGGGGCAAGAGTTTGTAAAGCGTTTTCAGCCTTATCGCGACTACTAAACGCGCCTATTTGCCAGACGCGACGACCTTGGTGGGAAGTGGGGAAAGCGTCGGGATAGAGAGAACGAACCCTAGTGCGATCGCTCTCTGTTTTAGCTTCGATTACTACTTTAAAACCTTGGCGACTACTATTGCTCATATTACCACTACTGGGATTAGCGGCAGCCCGATTAAAAGTGATTACGTCTGATAAACTTCTGGGATTGCCTAGGTTGCGCGGTGGCGGAGGTGGTACAATTGCATTATTATTCTGAGAATTGGGAGGAGTCAGGGGGGGTAAATTAGGGGTAACTGGGGACGGTGGCGTTAAATTTGGCTCTGGTACTGGATTATTGACCACTGGCTGAGGATTGCTCTCTACTGCTGTTTCTGCAGCGGTAAAAGTATATTCTCGCACTTCGGGATTAGCAGCAGGATTAACAGGTGTTTCTGCTTTGACGGATTCTCTGGGGAGGGAATAACTATTACCTGCGAGTAATTCCGGGGGAGGATTGAAATTGGGACTATCGGCAGTTAGATAGATATGACTGAGATTTTGACCGGCTAGACTGCGTTTAGTAAAGCGCCAGCCATCGATGAGATAAATTTGCATTAAACCGGTCCCTAAACCTTTTGTCCGTCCAATAATTACCTCCGATTGCCTGGGATTGCGGGGGGTTCCCACGAGGACTAATTCCCCGTTGCGTTGTACGATACGCAGCAGGTATTCTAAACCGTAATCTTTGCCCTGAATGCGAAGGGAATAACCGTTACTGTCGGTGGCCCGTTCACAACTGCCCGTAAAATCGAAATCGAGCAGCAGAGGCTGAACAATGGTCGGTTCTGTGCCATTTACCGCCCAACATTGGCGTTTACCCGGGATTTGTTGCAAAATCAGTAAATCGTATTTACCGTTACCGTAGGGTCGGGCAATAGCGATAAAATCTTCTTGATTAACTTCTCTTTGTTCAAAGAGAGTTGCTTGACTCGGTGTAGTCAGGAGACAACCCCCCAGAAGTGAAAACAATAGGGTAAATTTTAAGGATGATTTTAGATTCATAAATAGGGAGCGTTGTTATAGAGATTGTACTTGCATTTATTTTATCGATCTAGACGTAAGCCAGAGAATTTTGTTTTCTTGGAAGATAGCTATGACTCGACCTAATCCACAGTAGGATAGAGATTGCTAAAAATTGACTCTTGAGTAGAGTGGCAACAAGATGGCGAAAGCGGCGATTATTGGATTGGGAAGATCGGGAATAGCAGCGGCAAGATGCTTAAAACGGGATGGTTGGCAGGTGACATTAAGCGATCGCTCTGATTCTCCCAGTTTACAAGCAACCAAAACCAATCTGGAAAGGGAAGGAATTATTGTCAATCTTGGTCAAAATCTCAGTCTAGAGGCTTCGGACTTGCCTAATCTTATCGTGGTTAGCCCCGGGGTGCCTTGGGATGCCCCGATTTTAATTACTGCCAGAGAAAAAGGCATCGATACGATCGGAGAATTAGAATTAGCTTGGCGTTATCTGCAATCTTCCCCTTGGTTGGGTATTACGGGAACTAACGGCAAAACCACCACCACCGCCCTCTGTGCCGCTATTTTTCAAAAAGCGGGGTTAAATGCCCCTTCCTGCGGTAATATCGGCTATGCTGCCTGTGAATTGCCTTTAAAAGCCGATAAATACGATTGGATTATTGCGGAGATTAGTAGTTATCAGATCGAGTCCAGTCGGGATTTATCGCCGAAAATCGGCATCTGGACAACTTTTACCCCCGATCACCTCAGTCGTCATCAAACCCTGGAAAATTATTATCAGATTAAAGCCTCTTTACTGCAAAAAAGCGATCGCCAAATCCTCAACGGTGATGATCCCTATCTGCGTCAAATCGGTGTTAGTCAATGGCAACAAGCTTATTGGACTTCTGTGCAGGGCAAAGCTGCGCTTTTGGGCGATCCTAGTCGTGGTGTTTATCTCCAAGATAACTGGATCGTGGCTTTTGGGGAGTTAATTGCCCCGGTTAATCTCCTGAAAATGGTGGGTAGTCACAATCAGCAGAATTTGCTTATGGCTGTGGCCGCCGCTAGATTGGCAGGAATCGAGAAAAAAGCCATTACCGAAGCGATCGCCACTTTCCCCGGGGTTGCCCATCGTCTAGAGTATGTTTGTACCTATAAAGGCCTAGACTTTATTAATGATAGTAAAGCAACTAACTACGATGCCGCCGCAGTGGGCTTAAAATCTGTCCCTAGTCCGGCGATTTTAATCGCGGGGGGAGAAGCGAAAGCAGGGGATGATCGGGCTTGGATCGCTGAAATTAAGGCAAAAGTCGCCACCGTGCTGCTGATTGGTGACGCTGCCGCCGATTTTGCCCTTCGTTTACAGTCGGCAGGTTATCAAGATTATGAATGTGTAGAAACGATGGACAGGGCAGTTCAACGCGCGGCTGAACTAGGACCGGCAAAAGAGGCTAAAGTGGTGTTATTATCGCCCGCTTGCGCTAGTTTTGACCAATACCCAAGTTTTGAACATCGCGGCGATCACTTCCGGCAGTTGTGTTTACAGTTGTAGGGAATGGGGAAGTGGGGAAGTGGGGAAGTGGGGAAGTGGGGAATTTCAACTAAAACCCCAACACCCTAACACCCTAAAACCCTGTTGCCGACGACTAAGACGCAATTTTTGTTGCCAAAGATCCTCTTTTTCGGCTAAGTTGGGTAAAATCAGGAGGAGTTAACCAAAAAAATTAAGAGAAAAAACGTGCTGGGATCGTCCTTCCATCTTGATCATCTTTTTAACAAGCCCCTAATTGCCTGTCTTTTGTCCTGTGTGGGTGTCTTGCTGCCGATCCCAGTTTTAGCGACACCGGTGGCAGTGTTAAAAAGTCAAGAAAATGCCAATCAATGGACAGCTATAACCGAACGTTTGCAAAATGTCGGGGTTAATTACTGCATTCTCCAGAGTAATCAGTGGCAAAGCGACGCGGATCTAAATAAAATTAAGGTTCTAATCATCCCCAACGTCGAGACTATTTCCGGTTTACAAGCTGATGTCTTGAGTCGTTGGCTTAATCGCGGTGGTAAAATTATTGTCACCGGTCCGGCGGGGAATCTTTCGGAACCTGCTGTGCGCGATCAATTGCGATCGCTATTTGGGGCTTACTGGGCTTATCCTCACTCCCAAGCTTACACCCTGCGGCCGACTAATTTGGGTGAACTGAAAAACCAAAAACCTCTAGCCAGCAGTCTCCTCGGTGGTGTGGTTATCCCCACGGGAGTTAATAGCCAAACCGTTGCCGTCTGGGGGGCGCGCAACAATCCCCCCGCCGTTGTCCTCAATAATAACTCGATCTTTCTCGGTTGGCGCTGGGGCAGCGATGCCGTCGCTAATCTCGCCCTCGATAGTGCTTGGCTAGAAACCGCCCTGCAACGCTACGGCATTAATCGCAGTTCTTCCAATAGCACAATTGCGCCCTATTGTCAAGGAAGCTCAACAATAGTTAATAATATTAATAATACCCCAACAGCGATCTCCCGTAGCGAGCGCGTTGCGATCGCACCCCGTCGCCCTCTACCGCAGATTTCAGAAAATCCCCCCAGTGAAACGGCGAGATTAAGTCCGAGTACCGAGGCAATTCCCCCCAGAGCCAGCCTAACTCCTCAACAAATTAGCCAGATGACGGCGGAATTGCAGGGATTAATCGGGCGTTATGGGGTGACTCTCTTAGCTTTAGAAGCCAGCAACAGTAATATATCCAATACTGATAAATCCTTAGCACAAGCATTTCATAATCGCGGGAAAAATTCCCCCACCTCAGATACAGCCAGACGATTCCGTTTAGCCCTAGAAAATGCCCAAGGAACCTTAAATAATTTTCAGAATTTAATTGCTCAGGGTTCCTATACGCAAGCGCGGGAATTTTGGTTACAAGCGCGGCGAAATCTTTGGGATAATTATCCCACTAATCGACAATTTGCCCAACCAGAAATACGGGCAATGTGGTTAGATCGAGGCACGATCGTAGAAACTAAAAACGAGGAGGATTTAGCTAAAGTATTCGATCGCATGGCGGCAGCGGGTATTAATGTGGTCTTTTTCGAGACAGTTAATGCTAGTTATACTATTTATCCCAGTCAAGTTGCCCCCGAACAAAACCCTTTAACCAGAGGTTGGGATCCCCTAAAAGTTGCCGTTAAATTAGCCCATGAACGCAATATGGAAATCCACGCCTGGGTGTGGGTTTTTGCGGCGGCTAATCAAGCTCATAATAAAGTATTAGAGCAACCATTAGATTATCTAGGTCCGGTTTTATCCCGTAATCCCGATTGGGGGGCAACTAATAAAAGTGGTGGTTCTTTTGATTACAGTCAAGGCATGAAAAAGGCCTTTTTTGATCCTGCTAATCCCGAGGTACAGAACTATCTTTTATCTCTTTACGAGGAAATTGTCAAGAATTATGATGTGGATGGCTTGCAGTTAGATTATATTCGCTATCCCTTCCAGAGTCAAGATTCTAATCAAACCTATGGTTATGGTAAATCCGGCCGCTGGTTATTTAAACAAATGACGGGAGTTGATCCAATTACTTTAAATCCCCGGGGTGCTTTATGGGAACAATGGACTAGCTTTAAAATCCGTCAGGTTGATACTTTTGTCTCGCAGGTTTCTACTCGCTTAAAACAGATTCGCCCCCACTTAAAAATGTCGGCGGCGGTGTTTCCCCTAGAACAAAAAGAACGATTATATCGTATTCAACAAAACTGGGAAGAATGGGGTCAAAATCAATGGATAGACCTGATATTTTTAATGACTTATGCTCTCGATACAGGGACTTTAGAAGATAAAACCAAGTCTTTATTTGATCGCCAAATTGCAGGAAATGCTCTGATTATACCCGGTATCCGTCTGTTAAAAGTACCCGATCAAGTCACGATCGATCAACTACAATTTATTCGCAATCTTCCCACTTCGGGATTCGCTCTTTTTGCCACAGAAAATCTCAATCCCAACTTGCAAACAATTCTTAATCGCATTCAGGGATCGATAATTACGAAAAAAACCGAACCTTTACCCCACCGTCAACCCTTCAAAACGGCGGCGGCGAGGTTTAATTCCCTGCGTCAAGAGTGGAGTTTTTTAATAATAAATAATTTATGGGCAATGGAGGAGGGAACCTTAAAAGCTTGGGGGCAAGAAGTGGACGAAATGGCTAATCTATTAGAGCAATTAGCTAATAATCCCAGCCCTCGCAATTTGACTTTAACTCAAAATGCTTTAAAGCGATTTAGCTATAAATTTAAATCTGTGATGTCCAGACAAAAAGATTTATCTGCCTATCAAATACAGGTCTGGGAAAATCGCCTCGCCACCCTACAAAGTCTCTTAAGTTATGGTCAAATGGTTGAGTTTTAATTAAGGCAAAAGGTAGGAGGCAGGTTTTGGGGTTTTAGGGTTTTAGGGTTTTAGTTCAATTTCCCCACTTCCCCACCTCCCCACTTCATAATTCATCATTCCCACACCCCACACCCCACACCCCACACCCCACACCCCACACCCTCTTGTCAGAGGCCCGCCCGAATATGTAACAATTTATGGAAGAAAACCCCCAAGCAAATTTAACGAGAAAAACATGGCAGCTACAATTAAGAAAGGAGCTTTAGTCCGCGTGGTGACGGGAAACCTAGAAAATAGCCTCGAAGCCCTAGCCAGCGATCGCCGTTTACCCAGTTATATGTTCAACTCGACAGCAGAAGTCTTGGATATAAAAGATGATTATGCTTTGATTAAATTCTATGTTCCTACCCCCAGTGTGTGGCTAAAGCTCGAACAACTGGAACCCGCCTGATGAGGATATTGCCTCATCCATAAACCATGGTTGACTTCTACGATACACTCCTCCCCTGTCAATCGCCCCGAGTCTCGGTTATTGGTGCTGGTAACGTCGGACGCACCCTGGCCCAACGCATCGCCGAAAAAAACCTCGCCGATGTAGTTCTCCTCGATATCGTCAATGGTTTACCCCAGGGTATTGCCCTAGATTTGATGGAAGCTCAGGGCATAGAACTGCACGACAGCGAGATTATCGGCACTAATAACTACGAAGACACGGCAGGCTCGGATATTGTCGTGATTACGGCCGGATTAGCCAGAAAACCGGGCATGAGTCGCGATGATCTCATGAATGTCAATGCCAAAATCGTCGTTGAGGCCGCCACTAAATGCCTCAAGTATTCTCCGGAAGCCATTTTTATCGTCATCACCAATCCCCTGGATGTGATGACCTATCTAGTCTGGCAAGCAACCGGTTTACCGCCCCAAAGAGTGATGGGAATGGCGGGAGTCCTCGATTCTTCCCGTTTACAAACCTTTATCGCCATGGAATTGGGGGTTAGTACCGCCGACGTTCATGCCATGGTCTTGGGTGGTCACGGTGATTTAATGTTGCCCCTACCCCGTTACTGTACCGTCAGTGGTGTGCCGATTACCGAATTAATGGACGAGATAACAATTAATCGTCTAGTGGAGAGAACTCGCAACGGTGGGGCTGAAATCGTCAAATTACTGCAAACTGGCGGCGCTTATTACGCCCCTGCTTCCTCTGCCTGTACCATGGTCGAGACGATATTGAGAAATCAATCCCGTTTACTGCCGGCCGCAGCCTATCTTAAGGGTGAATACGGTTTACAGGATGTCTATCTGGGGGTTCCCTGTCGCCTAGGCTGTCGGGGAGTGGAAAGTATTCTGGAAGTGCGTTTGACCGATGCTGAACGTCTGGATCTACACACTTCTGCCGCCTCAGTTCGTCAAAATGTTCATTTAGCTCTTGACAGTCTCAAGGTTTTGATGTAGCTAATACAACTCATATTTTAAGAGGGTACAGGGCAAAGAACCGTTATACAAGGGAGTGCGACGGGAAGAACGCAGACCGATTTGTTTGGTCAGTTCTTTGTTTCCCGATAAAATATAGGCTGTCCAACCCTTAAACCTCTGTTTTAAGACATCACCGAAGGATTTGTATAAGGCCCCTAATTCTTCGGTATTGCCCAATCTTTTGCCGTAAGGGGGATTACAGAGAATAATCCCTCGATCGCTCGCCGGTTCTAAGTCGGTGATGCTTTGCAAGCTAAAATTAATATGCTCCTGCACTTGACAAAAATAGGCATTATCCTCGGCCTGATGCAAAACCTCGTAATCGGCATCACTAGCATAAATTGGCGCATTTAGCCGAGATTTTTGTTTTTCTTTAGCTTCCTTAACCAAAGATTGCCATAAATCCGGTTGATAGTCTGGCCACTTCTGAAATCCGAACTGGGAACGAGATAAACCGGGGGCAATATTTAAAGCTTTTAACGTCGCTTCGATGACAATGGTTCCCGAACCACAAAAAGGGTCTAAAAGCGCCATATCATCCTGCCATGCCGATAATTCTACCAAAGCAGCGGCGAGACTTTCTTTCAGAGGTGCGACTCCCATGGCCCGATGATACCCGCGACGATGCAAACTGTGCCCAGAACTATCTAAACTAAGCACACAGCGATTTTTCTCGATATGAGCGTTAATTTGCAGGTCGGGATTTTCTGTATCCACAAAAGAACGGGGATTCCCCTGTTGACGCTGTTGGTCGATAATAGCGTTTTTGATGCTTAAAGCGGTGTAATGGGTGTGATTGAGGCGATCGTTCGTTCCCGTACATTGTACCGCTAAAGTTTCCTCACTGCTGAGATAATCGCGCCAATCAATGGCTTGAATGCCATCATACAGTTCCTTCCCATCCCCACAGGGAATTTCGGCAATGGGAACCAAAACCCGAAAAATAATTCTTGACCAAAGATTGACTCGATAGAGTAGGGAGATATCCCCCTGAAAATGGACTCCGGTGAATACTGGTTTCACTTCTTTGGCCCCTAGGAATTCTAATTCCCTAGCGGCAATTTCTTCTAGTCCCCTCGCGGTAGTAGCAAAATAGGATCGAGTCATTTCAGTTATCAGTTATCAGTTATCAGTTATCAGTTATCAGTTATCAGTTATCAGTTATCAGTTATCAGTTATCAGTTATCAGTTATCAGTTATCAGATGTGAGTTATCAGATGTGAGTTATCAGTTTTCACAGAAAGATTTTAATTTTCATCTCCTTGTAAATTCCTATCTGATTCCCTCAAGTCAGTTAAAATCGATTAATGCCACAGGATTTAGTGCATCGGAAAATTTTACCCAATCACGAGCATAATAATCCTCTTTTGTCAAGGCAGAAATGCTTAATAATTGTGTCGCTGTGGTCATTAGTTTTATCCTGACAAATGCTCAGACCGACTCTGTGGCTCTCTCCTCTCCCCTGAAGTCTTAACAAGTAATTGAGATGCACGGGCAGCTAATCTACTGAGAAACCCAAAAAATGCGTCTTTGATTAGGATCCCGTCGGGGACTTTGTTCCCCCATGACTTGCCGCGCTTGACTAGGATCGAAGCTGCGAGTAAATTGACCGCGCAATTGATTGACGCGTTCCTCCTTTTCTTGGGCTGCCAAACGCACTTCTTCCAGTTTTGCCTGTTGGATCTGTTGGTAGGGTAGCAAACGAGCGATCGCAAAAACTGCCGTGATGGAAATGGCACTATAGGCAATAATTCGCATCCAAATCTCGATAACTTGCCAGGTTTGGGATTTATTGCCGCTTTTTGGCTTTTTTCGTGTTTTTTTGTCGGTTTGGTTTCGTGTTCCTGCGGTCATAGATTTATGAGTATAAGTAAAATCGGTCAGAAAAGTGGCTAATTACCTTCAAGTTACACCCAATCACTGATAACTGGTAACTGATGACTGATCACTGAAAAAACCCCAATCGGTCTATCCTATAGCTAGGTCAGACGGGATCAGGGTTTATTGAAAGCGACTTTACTTATAAAGTTCCGTCGCTAGACGAAAAGCCAAAATCCCGGGGATTAAAGCAATTACCAGAGCGACTAAAACTTGAGTATCAGAAAGCATTGCTGATTATCTCCTCATAAAGATATTCATCCAATACTTTCCGACATCATCGGGGTCCTCTGCATCATTTCGTTACAAGACTTCATATCTCCCCCCCCCGATGACGGTTATCTCCCCTAGAAAAGAAAGTTGTAAAAGCGTTAAGCTGAGGTATTGCCATGATTACATTTATTTTTACCTGCGGCCTCAATGTTAGACTCGCTCCTTGATTCATCTCTAACCCTTAGTCTAAAAACCCCGTTAATTCTGTTGGTTCTCATTGCCCTAGAAGCGGTATTATCAGCAGATAACGCCATTGCTCTCGCTTCCATAGCACAGGGATTAGGAGATCATCAGCGTCAACGTCAGGCCTTGAATATTGGCTTAGTTTTCGCCTATATTCTCCGTATGATCTTGATTCTTACCGCCACCTGGGTGGTTAAATACTGGCAGTTTGAACTTTTGGGAGCAGTATATTTGCTCTGGTTAGTCTTTAATTACTTTGCCTCCCCTGAAGACAAGGATCACAGCCATCATAGTCTCCAGTTTCACTCTCTCTGGCAAGCTATCCCCCTAATTGCCGTTACTGATTTAGCTTTTTCCCTCGATAGTGTCACCACTTCCATCGCCGTGGCCGATGATACTTGGTTGATCCTGCTTGGTGGTACGATCGGAGTAGTTACCCTGCGCTTTATGGCGGGTTTATTTATTCGCTGGTTAGAGGAATACACCCACCTAGAAGATGCTGGTTTTGTCACCGTCGGTTTGGTGGGTTTAAGATTGCTGTTGCGGGTGATTAGTCCCGATTTTGTGCCGCCGGAATGGATTATGATTAGTTTAATTGCTATCCTCTTTGCTTGGGGTTTCTCAAAACGCAACGATCGAGAACCAATAGAGAGTGATACCATCCAATCTGATAAATTGCCATAAAATAATCATCAGGAGTCAGTATTCTCCGAGCCAGTATTCAGGAGACAGCCTTGAATCAGTTATCAGTTAAGCTGTTGACTATCTAGGGTTTGCTGAAAAAGTAGGGGCGAAGCATTCGGGCAATAACCTATCGCTGAAACCGTAGATTTTCTATCCGAATGCTTCGCCCCTACAGGATGCCAACCGATCAAGATGCAAGGTTTTTGAGTCACTAGCTTGAAAATCTTGCACCTGCTTCGCCAAAAAAGCCCCAAACCCCTTACCTCGTCAATATTTCACATTTATTCAGCAAACCCTATCTAGGGTTTGCTGAATATTACTGAAAGCCTTACTAGAAAACGGTTTTGGCACTTTTTTGAATAACTGGACTTCCCCCATACAGAAATACTAAAAAATTAACAAAACCCTTACTGCAGGTCGCTTCTCAGAAAAAATTGAAAAGACGCTACTGGGTACATTTTCCCTTTGAAAATGGC